>CAUPUT010000056.1:0-8729 GCA_963514615.1 uncultured Treponema sp. | reverse complement strand
ACCATTTGAACCATCTTCAACTGTTGTACATCCGTGTACAACAGTTGAAGGCGAGGGGCTGTCCAAAAACTTCAGTTTTTGGACAGTTTCCTTAGATTAAGATGCAATGTTTAAAATTAAGTCATTGCTGTATAAAGACTTAATTTTAAACTTGCGGGGATGTCGAAAAAGTAACTAACTTTTGAGACATCCCCATCGCTGCTGTATGGATCCACTGCCATCCTTGGCAGTTCTGGTTGTATTCTGCGGGGTGTTAAAAAACCGTCTGGTGTGATTGTCATAGAGGCGTCTATGCAGAATCCCGCTGAAAAAATATTTTCCATTCCGACTTTCGATTACAATAGAGCAGAACCCTGTATTGTACGGGAAACCGCTCATTGGGCGGTTGTGTATAAGCCCCCGCATCTTCCCACCGCGCCGCTCCGAGCGGATGAACGCAATACGCTGGTGTACTGGTTTTTGCATAGCCCTGAGGTACAGAAGCAGTCTGCCGAATACGGATTGCGCAGTAGGGAGGCGCAGGTACGTGGAAAAAAGGAGATTGAGGCGGGGCTGCTGCACCGACTCGACACGGATACGCGGGGGCTTGTGCTTTTTGCAAAGAATCAGGCGGTATATGATTTTCTTGCTGCCCGGCAGGAAGCGGGGCAGATGATAAAAACCTATTGCGCGTTCGTAGAACCGAACCGAGTTCCGGAGATAGATAACGGGTATGGTTTCGGTGCAACGGAGTTATCTATGCTGAAAGAGCGGTCTGCTGCACAGAAGGGGATAGCTGCACAGGAACAGGTAATAGTACAGGAGCGGATAGCAGCACAGTTACCGCTTATGCTGGAAAGTCAGTTTAGGAATTTCGGCCCCGGCGCAAAAAGGGTTGCTCCGGTTGTTTCCGGTTCGCGGCATTACAAGAAAGACGGGCGGTTGTATACGACGGTAATAGAAACGTCTGATATTCTGCCGTCTCCAATTGATGGAAACGATACCGTACCTGAAACTGTTTGTGAATCTCTTTCGCCCCTGCCGCTCATTCGGGTACGATGCCGCCTTTCCCGCGGATACCGGCACCAAGTGCGTGCGCATCTGGCCGCAGCAGGGCTTCCCATTGCTGGCGACCCGCTGTATGGGCCGCAGGGAGCGGAAGCTCAACCGGGATTCGCACAGGTGAGTTTGCAGCTTTATGCGGTCAGCCTTGAGTTCCCCGATCCTGAAAACCCTCGGCAGAGTATACGCGTTGCGCTTCCGCCGCCAGATAAAATGAACCCGTAATCAGCAGCGGCCGGTTTTCGGCGATGCTTTGGGTAAATGCCTTCTTTAATACCGCGTTAAAATCCTCGCTCGCTTCTATTACAACATTGTTCTCATTCCCGAAAACCTGCGTAAATGCGCCGACGGTTTTTTCTAAATTACCCTTTTTAAACAAACCCGGCACGGTGAGGTAGAGGTGAGTAATGGTGCCGTAGAATATCGGCGCAAAACCGGCGGGGTCTTTGTCGGCCGCGCATGCAAACACCAGTATCGGTTTGGCCTTATTTGATTCAGCGAATACGGGGGGAATATCGAAATGTTCAGGTATACTGCCTGTATAGAGAGCCGAAGTGTCGGATCCATTGTCGAGGAGAGAAAAAAACGTGTCTGCGCAGGTTTGGATGCTGTTATGCGTATGCGCACCGTCGATGACAATTAAAGGCTTGGTTCTTAAAAGCTGAAAGCGCGCGGGGAGCCATGCCTTTGAAAGCCCGCTTTCGATTAAGTCTTCCGGCATATCGGGAAAGCGGTATTTAAAAGCAGTGGCGGCGAGCGCAGCGTTCTCCGCCTGTACGGGCGTAAAAAGCGGGAGTATTGCGTGCAGCGGACGTTTAAAGAGCGCTCCTACCGGATGGTCAGCTGAAAAGCGGATAGTAACTTCACGCCCCTGCGGTGTCAGCCGGTGCTCGATTGCTTCGATAAAATCGGGGAGATAGAAGAGCGGGGTATTGAGCGCTGCCGCCCGTTCTTTGAATACTTCAAGCGCGGAAGGTTGCTGCTGCGAGCAAAAAACGGGGACACCGGTTTTAATGATACCCGCTTTTTCCGCCGCGATGAGCGGAATGGTATGGCCGAGATATTCGCAATGTTCAAGCTCAATCGGCGTCAGCACGGTAATTTCCGGCTGCACGATATTGGTAGCGTCAAGCCTGCCCCCCATGCCGGTTTCAAACACCGCCCAGTCGAGCCGCTCCTGCCGGAACAGTACAAAGGCTGTCAGTGTTACCAGTTCAAACCAGCTCGGCTGAGGTTCAGTCTCTTTACCGATATGCGGCATAACGCTTTCCCGTACGGCACGGAATGCTTCAAGGTAAGCAGCATCGCTGAAAAAGCAATTGTTTTCCGTTATCCGCTCGCGGAAGTCGTTTACGTGGGGAGAGGTGTAAAGGCCGGTCTTATATCCTGCCTCGGTGAGTAAGGCCGAAAGCATCGCCGCAACTGAGCCCTTTCCCTTTGAACCTGCAATATGGACGCACTTATACGCCGTTTGCGGGTTGGAAAAAAGCGCGGCATAGTATCCGATAACCTCAAGCGAAAAGGTCTTTTTGTGCGGCCGTTTTTCAAAGTTGATAAAACCGTCAAGCCATCGGTAAAAATCATTTAGATTGTCTATAAGCGTTTGAGATGGTGCTGCGGTATATATTGTATTCATAATGATTGTCGCTCGTTTTGCAGAGGTGTCAGGTTTGTTCATGATAGTTGTAGTTTAAAACGCCCATTGAACGGATGTTTTTCAATTTTTTAACGGTACATAGCCATTGTTATCAATGATTTTTTGACCTTCAGGAGAAAGAATCCAATCTATCAGCTTTTTTACATTTGCATTGTTGTTATCCTTTCTGTAAACAGCAAAAAAGTGTGAAGATAGAGGATATCTGCCATTTTGTATATTTTCTTTTGTTGGTGCAATCCCATTTAAAGAAATCATTTTTACATTTGCATTTTGTGTTATTCCTTCTACATAATAACGAAATGAGTAACCAATAGGACTTCCAAAGAAAATGCCTAAAGGATTTAATCGTATCTTTTCTCCATTCATAAATTTTAAGAATGCGGTTTGACTGCCGCTTCCTTCTTTTCTTTGCCATGCTGCAATTAAAGTATTTGTTCCACCAACTTTTTTCCAATTTTTAATTTTACCGGAATATATTCCTTTTATTTGTTCAATTGATAAATCATTGACAGGATTCGTTATATTCTCAATAAATACAAATGCTTCTAAGCCAATTGGAACAAACTCTAATTCTATATTATTTTGTTTTGCATACAATAGTTGCCCTTCTGAAGGTGAGGCGCAAAAAATTATATCTGCAACGCCATCAACAACGGCTTTGTAAGCGCCTCTTGTGTTTCGCATTTGAACTTTGCTTTCTTTGGTGAAATTTTCACCATCGAAACAAACTGATTTTTCAGGATAAGTTGCAGATGCAATCGCAGAAAAGACCGGATATAGCGCACTTGCTCCATCAAGCACAGGGATGTTGTCATCTATTTGAAAATGTGATTTTACATAATTTGTTTTTGAGTTCTTGTCAAATGGAAGATAATCCTTTAAATCAATTGCAAGAGTTGAGATTTCGTTACTCCCAGCTACAACAGCTATCATACCTGAATTTCTATGTAAAATATTAAATTGTATTCCTGAATATAAGAGACTTATCATTCCTAATAGAGAAATCATAATAAAAAGGATAACAGTAATTTTCTTCATATTACATTCCATTGATTGCAATTGACCTCATCAGTAAAAATATAAATCCACCAATAATCACAATCCATGCTACAATAATTATTGCACAAATGATAATTTCTTTTTTTAAGGCTTTTCTTTTTTCAATATTTTCTTTATTTGTCCTGCAAAATTGTATTATAGCACTTATCAGCCAAATTAATGCTACAATAGGAAGACCAAAAATTAAAAATTCCATTTATTTTCTCCATGTTTCTGTGTTACCGTGCGAGTATCCGCCTATCATTTTTTGACTGTCTTGAATCGCTCTATTTGATAATTATGTTTGATAATATTGTACGATACAGCTCTTCGGTTTGCTTATTAAAACAGACATGATAGACGGTCATATCCGCCTTTGTTTCCATTAAGTAGGTGTAAACGGTAGAAAGAGCGATACGCGCGGCTTCTTCCATTGGATAGCCGTATACCCCTGCGCTGATACAGGGAAATGCAATCGTTTCACAGTGAAAATCTGCCGCAAGAATGAGTGAATTGCGGTAGCAGCTTGCCAACAGCTCCGGCTCCCCGTGCTTGCCGTCCTCGTATATCGGGCCGGGCGTATGAATAACATATTCGGCAGGGAGATTATACCCGCGTGTGATTTTTGCCTGTCCTGTTTTACACCCTTTGAGTGCGCGGCATTCTTCCAATAATTCGGGGCCGGCAGCACGGTGAATTGCCCCATCGACGCCTCCGCCGCCGAGCAGTGATGTGTTTGCTGCATTGACGATCGCATCTACTTTAAGAGTGGTTATATCTGCACAGATGATTTTTATGGCCATAACTTCCTATATATTGCCGAATACAGCGTGTTTTTTGAATTAAAAAAACGGCAGCCTATCTCTCACCGGTCGAGGGATAGGGAGATGGGCGAGGACGGCTGCCGACAATAATGTAAAAATAGTTAATCTTCCCATCCTATAGCGATCGAAACAGGTATCCTTATTTCGGGATCAATAAATTTCGTCATATTTATTGAATCGGTATTATTCGCTGCTGCTATGGAAGCCGATTGGGTCGCTCGTAATGGATTATCGGAATCGCTGGTTGCCACAGCTACCGGAGCGGTTACTGTGCCTGTTTGACTCAAGGTACTGAACTCGCCGGAGGTAACCGTTTGCGATATTCCGATACCGGTGTCCGATTCAAATTGAACGGCTCCATGGTCTACGAGCAAATTTTGTCCGTCAAATTCAAAACCGGTACCTCGTACGGAAGCGGTTGCTGTCGGACTTTTCACTTTGAACTCTGCTTGTTCGCCTTTACGAGGGGTCACTTCCGCCTTAACTCTGCCGGCCATTAAGAACATTTGAGTTTTTGTAGTACCCTCGGATTTTACCAATTCTTCAAGCGATAAACGAGTGACGGGCTTTACCGTCAGCGTTGCCGATTCCGTTTTAAGAATGGCAGTGCTTTTAAAACCGGTTGAAATGAGAGAACCTGCAGGTAAAACAGTACCCGTCTTTGCAGCGACCCAATCTTTTCCGGGTAATTTACATTCAACCTTGCCTGCAACTTCCGTAATTGTTGCCGTCAAGGCCGCTGCTGCCAATGATGAAATGCCCGCTGCTATGCAGAGTATGAGAATTCCTAAAGATTTTTTCATAATAAATCTCCTAAAATTGGTATTCTATAAACAAATCTCTAAACCCTGAGATTTTTAGCGCTTCCCTATAGCTTTACGGTAAATGTCAATTCAGTCAACCAGCGCAGGTTATATGATCGAACAATTTTTTTATTTGGTATAAATACGCCGCCGGTAAATGCTACATCAAAATCATTATAGAAATGGTATGCTACTTTCGCCGATAATTCGGATCCGGTATAAGTGAGAATTTCTAACGTCTTCGGCGAAGCCAACATTACGTACGACAATTGCGCTAAAAGTTCTTGTATCGGTTGAACACTTGCCGTAAGAGCGCCTGCAAGCGTATTACTGAACCGATTTACCAATCCGTTGGATATAACGGTTTGTTTTATATCGGTAATAGGTACAAATGCGCGCATTTTTTTCGTGCCGTCATAGTCTCCTGCCGCCCAATCGAGCTTACCGGTCAATGTAAAGTAACGCCAGTCCGGATTGAAGTATTGTATGGTAAGTCCCGATGCAAAGGAATAAAAGAATTGTGTATCTTCACCGAATAATATCACTCCCCAATACCGCCAGTTGACATTCTTGCCTATCCGTCCCTGAATATACGGTATGAGGTATTGCGTATGTGTCCTTCCGGTTTGTTTGAGTAAGTCGAATTGCCCCAGCACATCAATACCGAATGTGTGTGAAGGGATTACTTCTTGGAAGGAGGACGATAGTAACAGAAATAATCGCTGTGGTGCGAGTACTTTGTTTGGATCATCCATTCTGTCTATATCGTCTTGATCTATTCTTATTTTTGCATCATGCTTATATGTAATACCCGTATAACCGAGTGCAAAGCTTATATCCGTATTTTTAATTGTGAGACCAAGCCTCGCTCCATCAAATAAACCTTTTAAAATCTTCTTGGAATATTCGTTGAACGATGTACGCCCGATCGCCCATTGCAGCCCGATAGTATCAAAGGTAGCATTACCCGACCAATCCGTTCTTGTCACTCTAAAATCTTGAGAGATCGGGAGTAACTGTATCGTCCCCTTCGGTTTAATAGGAAAAATGCCCGAAAACCGTGCTTCTCCGGAAATATATATCGACGAAAAATCTCCTATAGGGAATTCAATAAATGCTTCTGCACTATCCGCTTGCGAAATATTAAAGATTTTGTTTGTACCGTTCAATCCGGTAGTATTGGAAAGATTAACACCGAAGTCCAATGCAGCCGCCTGCATTGTAATGCCGCTGAGTACAATAAGAAAGGTTAGTATACGTTTCATTGTTCACCCCCATGTACCGTATCTATGCGGCCGAATATCCGGAGCAATGCAGTGCCTGTCATAGGTGCATTGGGAGTGTTTTTATCTTGGATGACTGCAAGGTACCGCAGATCGCGATACGCATATCGCGGACACGGATAAATGCGGTACATTAGGCCGCCTTTTATGTTGAATGCTTTCATTAGTAAAAAAGCATAGGTTTTGGCCGGTATCACATCTTCAGCCGTAACTGAATCCCGTATTAAATTTTGGTGTTCGCTTTTGAAGCGATCAAAGGCAGTGTCAAAGTCAAGCCCGTCAGAACCGCCATTCAAAGCTGTTTGTATTAGATAGGCAGCCTGTCCGAAAGTCGCTTTTTCAGTCTCTAAAATTTTATCGACCTTTTCAGCTGATTGGCCGAATGCCGTTGTTACAATAAGGAAAATCGCGGCGGCGATACCGATGTTCCGTTGCATTCCGTTCTCTCCTTTACAAAAAATGGCATTTTTAGGAACTTATACCATTGTATAACTTACGTACATATCTTACTATAGATTTAACAGGGAGTAAAGAGTGAAAACAAAAACATCTTGGTCTTCGATTGTTATACCGTGTATTATCGGGCTGCTCTGTGCGGGATTATATTTGTTCTCGTTTTGGACGGGCATTGAAAACCGGCTATATGATTTTTTTTTGGGATTTAAGTCCGATGCAAAAGAAGATTCTTCTATTGTGTTGCTGGATATAGATGACGTTTCCATTGAAAGAGTCGGCTTATATCCGTGGCCTCGTAATACGATTGCGAAAGGTTTGGAAACATTGACGCAGCTTGGGGCTCAATTTGCGGTATTCGATATTGAATACATCGATAAAAGCCCGATGAGTGTCGATTTTACCTATTTAAACGGCGCACTGAAGTCCGAGTTTGCCGCCTCTTTTGAGGAGATCGGCGCAAACGTGCAAGATATTTTTGCGGCGCTTGCCAATAACCAAATTACGTTGCCGGAAGCCGGCATATACGGGAGTGAATTGGTAGATTTGATTGACCAATCGCGCGATAGCCTCTATCGGCATACAAAGCAAGTTGCAATAGAGAATGACAGCTATTTGGGGCAGGCAATGAGGTTGTTCGGTTCGTCGTTTATCACGGTTAATATGCAGGATGATCCTCCCGACGCAGAGTCGGAAGATTTATACGCGATTGCCAAGGAGCGGTTTGTCTATCCTAAGCTGAAAGTGAATGCTCCCTTATCGGAAGGGCGGCAGAGCGCTTTGGTGCCGATACCGGAAATCAGCCGTATGGCGGCGGGGGCGGGGTTTACCAATGTGTACATCGACAGTGACGGCGTAAGACGGCGTATTCGGTTGACGGATAATATCGGCGAAACGGTGTTTATGCAGCTTGCCTTTTCTCCTTTGCTGCAGAAACTGGGTTCTCCCGAAGTTATTATTGATAAAAACCGTGTTACATTGACGGGAGCGATGTATGGCGGCAAAGTGCAAAATGTGTCGATCCCGCTTGATTCTAACGGTATGATGCTGATCCGCTGGCCCAAAAAGAATTATCAGAATAGTTTTACACATATTCCTTTCTATTTGTTGATCGATTATGCCGAAAGCGGAGAAAAAACGGCCAGCGGTTTACGCCTGTTACGGTCGAATCAAGGCTGGAATCTCGGTCCCGGATATGCGCCCATCGATACGTGCTTACAGCTGTGGACTGAGAGCGAAGAACTGCGCCGCACAGCCCTTGAATCGGGGACAGCAGAGGATAAGGATGCGTGGCTTACCGCTGTGCAGACCTATTGGGATACGGTAAAAAGCTTTTTTGAAATCGATTACGGTACGTCGGTTGCTGCATTGTTCGACGAGGCAAAACAAGCAGGGAATCCTGAAGATGCGGAACTCTACGATCAGGTAAAGGCTGATTTTGAAACGCTCTATGCAAATGCTGCTGCATCGTATACCCGGCATACGGAGCTTGAAAAGGCGCTTGCCGGTAAATTGAAGGATGCTTTTTGTATTATCGGGTGGTCAAGCACCGGTACGACCGATATCGGGGTTAATCCCTTTCACAGCGAATATGTGAATGTCGGTACGCATGCTGCCGTTGCCAATACTA
>CAUPUT010000055.1:0-8735 GCA_963514615.1 uncultured Treponema sp. | reverse complement strand
TTTACCACTCAAATTCCGGTAGAAAACCGGACATATTTTTTTAATGTGAAAGAGAATCGGATGGGCGATGTTTTTTTGCAGATTGTCGAAAGCAAAAACACCGACGGCGCCGGTTTTGACCGCCATGCAATCGTCGTATTTCAAGATGAAATGCAAACCTTTTTGCAGGGGCTTAACGAAAGCCTTGAATTTATCGAAAAAAAGCGAAAAGAGCAGCTCAAAGAAAAACGGGAGAAAAAACAGCGGAACATTTCTGCGGAAACAGTCGGCGTAGAAAAAAAGAAAATCATCAATAAACACAACTCAAACACAAAACCGAAATCCGTGCGTAAGGTGCGTATCGTCAAAAAAGACGATGTGGAATAAAGAAGGTTCGGTTTATATAGAAAACGGCTTCTTAAAGATCGTTCAATAAGAAACGGTTATATCTTCAGAAGACACATCGACAAGTATTTTATGCTTTTCGACAGGTTGTGAAGCTTTCTCAATCTTTAAAAAATAATGATTTGCAATTTTTTGAATAGAATATTTAGAGCTGCCTATAGTTGTCTCTTCAATAGGTTGTAAAACAATGTCATCGGACTTAATACTTCTGAAAAAATAAGCTTCAGAATCTCCACTGGAAGCGGAGATTCTATCAGTTGCTTTTTTTGTAATGTTATTTGCAAGTATATTCATTCCGTTATCAAGAAATGTTATACTTATAGGCAGAAAATTATGTATATTGTATTTTGCAGGTTGTAAATTAGCTATAACGTATTTTTTTGCAGATATTTTTTCAAGCACGTTATGATTTTTACTTATGATCTTTACATTTTCTCCTTCATAATAAAAAGCGATAATAGTTTGTTCTTTTGCTTTTAATACAATAGTATCGTTGTTAGTGTTTGGTGCTTTTTTATGGTACAGCAATAAAAGCTCTGCTGGATAATCGCTGTTGTTTTCAATAATGCAATCAAATGTAGGTGGCGGGCAAGCAGTGCAGATTAGTAAAAGAAAAAGAATGGTAACAGGTAAGAATATTTTTTTCATAGTTTAGTCCTTACTTATAAATAAATAAGAATAAAATTATTCTCAATCACTATATTGATTTTAGATGTTTTTATTTTGCCGCCGTCATTTTCGGGGAAATGCAAGTTAAATATGCAACTCATTTTTATACTTATTAAACAGTTCTATATCTGTTTGCGAAATATACCCCTTGCACTCATTGTTGTAGAAATTGTTTTTATCCAAAAGTGCAATATAAGCGAAAAGCGATGCTTTGTTCTCTTGATTATCGTTATCATTATTGAGGATGTAGCTGTTTACAATATGCCCTAATTCATGTGCGATTGCAAATCGTCGTTCCGTATCGGTTAAATAATCCGCATAACATATAAAAACGCCTCCAGCCTTTCTATATGTCCGTGCTTTTTTAATATTATTAGGTACAGCAACTAATGAAATAGTAAAGATACGCTCTTGCCGTATCATCTCTCGCAGCCGCTCTATTTCTTGCGCATCCCGATCTGAATCAAGCTGTTTGAATTGGGTTAAAAAATACTGCTTTTTCCTATTGTTTATCATTTCCTCGATACTTGCAACCAAATGCGAAAGGTAATGCTTTTTGATAACAGGCTTAATTTCACTGTTAAACAAATCAAGTATTTTGTCTATTTCGCTATCATCCACGCCGAACGCATCTTTTAGTTTATCCCGTATTGTAGTATCTAGTTCAACATTCGCCATGTCCCCTCCTCGAATACTGCACAGGTGAAATCATAGTCTTCTTTTGCGGATATTTCCTCAGGGGTGTTATAAATATCTTCTACTTCCATACATTTGTGGAGCAGCTTTATACGTTCGTTGTAATCGTCGATATTTTCTTCATCAAACAGGGCATCAATCTGTCGCTTTTCAGTAAACCCGTACAACCGTTTTAATACAGCATCAACTTGATTGTATACATCGATATTGCTCATTGTAGAACCTCCTTGAATTTCATTCATTAGATTACGACCACTATAACCAAAAGACACCCAAAGGGTTTTATCATTGTTAGCGAAAAGTGCTATTTCTCGCTTTTTTCCTTCATGTTTCTACTAATTATATCACATAATCGCCTTATTGAGTAGAAAAAAGGACGATTTCTCCCTACTTTTTCAGTATTTTACGTATTTCTCGGTCTTTTTCAAGCTCTCAAGCCTAACTATAGAGGTATGAATGAAGCTCTACCATACCCCCTGCACAAACCAGATGCGTACCGGCGAGCTTTCCGTTTCGGTGCCTGAAAGAACAATACATTTAATTGGCAGTAATGCCGAACCGGTACAGCCCGTATATTGCCGGCAGTACTATTTATGGAGATTTATATGAAAAACACTGCAAAAAATAAGGCCTTTTGAAAATATACAGTAGTGCGAGCGAAGAACGGCGGGTGTCAAAAATCGCCGCGTAAATAAATAAAAAACCTCTAAAAACAAATGTTTTTAGAGGTTTATCAAACTCAAAAAAAATTAATTGTCAGGCAACTTTAACCTTATGAGCTTACACCGTTACTTCGGGAATAGGAGCCTTTTTTTCAGTACCAAGCCCTAACTCACCCGCACGTTTTTTGCCGGAAAAGAATGTAATACAAGCGCCGGCAATGTAGATTGTCGAATATACGCCGCTCGTCATACCGACCAGCAAGGCCAGTGCAAAGTCTTTCATGCTGCCGGATGTAAATGCATACAGCGAAATAGCTGCAAGCATTGTGGTAACGGTTGTAATAATCGTTCGACTCAAAACCTCGGTTTGCGCAAGATCCAAGACGTCAACTAACGCAAGTTTGGGATTAAGTCGGATGTTTTCGCGAATACGGTCGAATACGACAACCGTATCGTTGATTGAATATCCCACAATCGTCAAAATTGCGGCAATTGTCGTGGAATTGAATTCCATCTGCGTCCACACAATAAAGGTGATCATAATCAAAACGTCATGAACCAGTGCAAGCACGGCACCTAATGCAAACGTCCAGCGGAAACGTACTAAAGCATAAATAAAGATTAAGAACAGCGCCCCGATGACCAGCAGTACCGCTTGCCGAGCAAGTGAACCGGAAAAGCGAGAACCGACAAAATCGGTGCTCAATACGGCAAAATTATCCGCTTCATAAGCACTCACCAGAGCAGTGTTTATCAGCATACGCAATTCAGCATTTGCATTTGTATACGTACCATTATCGGGTAAGCGGATCTGGAAAGTGCGATCACGTGCTTCTCCGACCTGCTGCACCGAAACCGAAGGAATGGAAGCAAGCGCATGACGCACTTCATCGGCATCGATCGCATGTATTTGATCGGGGATATAATGTGCGCGGAACGGATCCGCCGTAACACGCGAAGTTTCCGAGGTAATAAAGACGCTTTGCAATGGGGTATCAGCCTTTGCAAGCACTGTAGCCTTTATACCATCGACCTGCTGCTGTATAGCTTCGATAAATTGCCCGACGGTGGGATAGTCGGTGTACTTAAAAGAAATTACTTTATTTTCAGTATCAACCGAAATAACGGTAACATCAATTCCTTGTGAATTTTGTGCTACTTGTATATTTTTCTCGCCGTTATAGGTTAAAATAAATGCAGAAGGCGCAAAGCGTACTTTTTCGATAAACCCTGCCTGAAAATCGATACCGAAGTTAATCCCTTTGGTAAAAAGCCCTACAATACCGGAAATAACAAGAGCGCAACTTACAACAACCATAAGACCGAAAAGCTTGCTGAATTTTATCGTTTTTTTCATGCGATCGACCTCCACGTAATATGCAGCTTCTTCTGATGCAATGTTTCCGTACCGAAATCAAAAATAAGCCGTGAAACAAATAGAGCAGTAAATACGGAAGAAACAACGCCGATTGTTAAGCTGTAAGCGAATCCCTTAATCGGGCCGGTTCCCAGTATCGAGAGGAAGAGAGCCGCGATAAAGGTTGTAATATTGGAGTCCATAATCGCCCAAAACGCATGAGCAAAACCGGTTTGAATGGCAGCTTCTCTGCTTTTATGCAATGCGAGCTCTTCTTTAATTCTTTCGAAAATAACGACATTGGCATCGACCGCCATACCGATTGTCAAAATCATACCGGCAATACTCGGAAGCGTAAGCGTAAGGTTGAATGCCGAAAGTACACTAAATACGATATAAAGGTTTAGCACCTGTGCAATACAGGCATTAATACCGGCGGCGCGGTACCAAATCAACATAAAGGCCAAAACGGCGATTAAGCCCCATTGCAGTGCCCTTAAACCTTGATTAATTGCCTGCTCTCCCATACTTGCGCCGATAACCTGCTGGTTTTCCAGTTGGAGCGGTACATTAAGCCACGCAGTACGCAAGATCGTTTTAAGATTTTCCGCCTCGTCAGCACTAAAACCGCTGATCGTTCCGGCACCTCCGGTAATCGGTTCCTTGATATTCGGCGCCGATTTAATCTTATCGTCGGATACAATAGCCAGCCGTTTGCCTTGATTCGCGGTAGTAACAGTCGCAAATATATCAGCACCTTCTTTATCAAGCTCGAATACAACAAGCGGTTCATTAGTTTGGCTCGTAGTTGTACTTACCCGCTGCAGGTGCTTTCCTTCAAGTGCCGCTTCTTTCTTTACAGCAAGAAAACCTTGACGTTCATCCAAACCGTAAGCATCCTTGTTGTACACGCCAAGAACCATGGTATCTGCAGGAATAATAGAAGGATCGATAAGGTTATAGTCCGCATCAAAGGTGCGTGTCGGATTGTCATTATAATAAGAATAAAAAGCTTGAGTTGCATCATCGTCTACGATATGGAATGCAAGTAAACCTCGTCCCATGATGATGGAATTGATTTTATCGGCATCGGCAGCACCGGGAATTTCAACGTAGATACGATCTTCACCCTGTTGTCTGATAACAGGTTCCGTCAAACCGAATTTGTCTATACGACTCGAAATAGTATCGATGGCCAAATTCATCGCTTCTTTTTTTGCCGAAGAGCCGGTTTCTCCACTATCACCGGTTACCGCACTTAAATCGGCTTTGATAATGATACTCATACCGCCTGAAAGGTCGAGTCCGAGTTTTACAGCATTTGCCTGCGCATTTTTAATGCTCAGTATCTTGCTGCGGTATGCATCTTCCAGAATAGGACTCATCGTCGAACGGGCTTTCTCTTCAGAGTTTTCGGGAAATGCTGCAAGTAGTGCTCCTGCCGTCCATACCGAAGGCTGTTCTTTACCGAGACTCTTTAAATTCTTCTTTGCCGCATTAATAAGCGGATCATATTTTGTCGAAACCGGATCGGGATCACCGTTTTTTGCAGATACAATTAATGCATCAATATCCGTTTTTGTCATATTTATGACATAATCTTTAATTTTTTCTCTGGAACCGAGCGCCAGCGCCTTATCGTCTTTATCTGTCCAAAAATACCATTTAAGGGTAGGATATAAAAATGCAAAGCAGAGGCCTAACACAACCAGAACAATCACGAATCGAGTTCGCTTTTTCATGTCTATCTCCTCATCTAACGGAAACAAACGTTCATACTGGGGTTAGGCACAGCACGAACGATTTATAAGCTGATACGCTCCTATAATAATGGAACGCTTATTCCGCTCCGCCGGAAAAATCGGGTGGCTGTGGTTTTTCGGAGCCGGAATCTTCAGCTTTCTTTTCTTTCTTTTTAAAGAGAGCAGAAAACAGAGAAGTCTTTTCCGGCACATTTGCCAGACGGCTCGCTTTTGTTTTTTCATCCAATATCACGCTGCCGATTGCGGAACGATTCATTTCAAGCTTACAATTATCGTCAACTTTAAGAATAATCGTTGTTTCTTTTACGGAAGACACAACACCGTGAATACCGCCGATTGTGATGATTTTATCGCCCTTCTGAACCGCGGCAATCATTTCCTGCGTTTTCTTTTGCTCTTTCTTTTGAGGCCCGATAATAAAAACGTAGAAAATTACAAAGATAAGGCCGAGAGCAAGAAGCGGAATAAAACTACCTCCCGATGCGGCTTGTTGCAATAATGGAATAGCATTCATTATTTACATCCTTATTTATAATAAATATCCTTAAAATACTAGCACAAAAAAAATGCGTAGTCAATTCTTACGCTGTTGACGTACGGTTAGTTTACCGACAGCAGTTCGAGCTCAAACACCAAATAACTATCAGGAGGGATAACCCCACCGGCACCGCGCGAGCCGTATCCCAATTCGGGCGGAATCACAATTGTCCGCTTCTCACCGGTCGCCATTTGCAGTGCTTGTTGGTCAAACCCGGCAATGAGTTGCCCCGCTCCTGCAACAAACTTGAGCGGTTCATGCATATCGGAATCATCAAATACGGTACCGTCCAACAAAGACCCCTTATATTTCATAGTCAAGGTCTTGCCTGTTTGAGCTTTAACGCCTTTTCCTTCCTTTATAATCGTATAGAAGATACCGTTTTCAGTCTTAACGGCATTGGGGAACTTTTGTTTTATCAACGTCTCATACTTTGTCCGTTTTTGAGCGGCTTGTTGTTTTGCACGCTCTGCAGCTCCCGCAAGATAGGTATTAAAATCCTTTTGCGTCGCGGTAAACCTTTGGGCTTCGGCTCCCTTGCGGATAATCGACACGGAATTCATCCGATCGCCTTGCGTGATTTTATTAACAACATCCTGCCCCTTTACAACACGGCCGAATACCGTATGTTTTCCGTCAAGCCACGGCGTCGGTACATGGGTAATAAAGAACTGGGACCCGTTTGTTCCCGGCCCGGCATTTGCCATTGAAAGAATACCGGCGCTATTATGCTTGAGGTTATCGACGAACTCATCGGGAAAGCGATAGCCCGGTCCGCCGGTACCTTTACCATCGGGATCTCCACCCTGAATCATAAAATTTGCAATGACACGGTGAAAAATCAAACCGTCATAAAAAGGTTTTCCTTTCGCCGCATCCAAGGTTCCCTCGGCCAATCCGACAAAGTTACATACCGTCATGGGGGTTTCTTTATAGAACAGCTCCACAACAATATCACCCTTGTTCGTATCAATAACGGCATATACGCCGTCCTTTTGTAATTCAGCACTTATCGCGTTCATCTTTTTTCCTTTCTCAGAATCTCCCGTTAAAATAATTGCAGCAGCGGCTGCTGTCGCAATAATCAAAAAAGCAATCGGTAAAACCAGTACCGCAATTTTATTCAACCGCATAGCTCCTCCATCAAAGCGTTAGGCCGTCTTCATACTGCATAATGAACCAACCGTATACAGCCTCGCCTCGTGTTCTAAACGAATTTTGCACACGATCCCGAAAAACGGAAGGAGCGGTAAAATCGACACGAGTCAGCATATGTACCAACAGATAGTCGCCGAGATCGGTTACCGCAATCGATACTTCCAAATTTTCAGGTTCAATCGCCTTAAACACCGAGTATTTTAATACACCAACATTTGTAGACATAAAACCTGCGGAATCGGCATCTGCGCAGAATCGATAACGATAGATGTTTTTATCGAAAGTTAAATCCTTTTGCAGCACATAGACAGAAAAATCCGCGGAAGGATTATCAACCGGATCGGTCGCCCGTACTTTTGTTTTAGGATCGTCGATAATATACGACGTTTCATAGAGAGTCCGCATCTTCTTTCGGCTACTGGAATAATATTGCAGCCCCTCCAGCTTTGAAACAGAACGAAGAATACGGGATATTTTGTTTACATCCTTTATTCCGCCCTGCGCTTTTTTATGCAGATACAGAGCTTCTATCAAAAAAGTAGGATTTCCCTTATTCCAATTTTCGGCAAATGTTTGCGGCACAGCAAAAAGCGGTACAAGCCGCGGCACAGCGTTTTCTTTATTATACACCGATCGGAGCAAATACCCCTGTTTGAGCAGCTCTATACGTTGTTCCGCAGACAAAAACGAATCCAATGTCGAAAGCACCGATTCGGGAACATTGCCGATATCCAGTGCAAAAAGCGAACAGGTTATTGAAAGGACAAGAGGAAAAAGAAAGCGCCTCATTCTCTAAAATCCTTTATACAGTACACGTACTTGCTTATATAAACCTTCACCTTCGCTCTTTGTATCCACATCCCTAATATCGGCAAGCGTACTGTGAATAAGTCTGCGTTCATAGGGGTTCATCGGTTCAAGTAAGACGGAAGACTTGGTTGTTACCACTTGATCGGCGGTAGTATAGGCAAGCCGTACCAGCGATTCTTCACGGCGGATTCGGTAATTTTCACAATCGAGTATAATCCGTTCGGCAATACCGATTTTTCCGGCATACACATTCACAATTAACTGGAGTGCATCCAAATTTTTTCCTTTCTTTCCAATTAAAATAGCGGAATCTTCGGAAGAAAGCCGTATAAGCAGTTTATGCTCTTCACGAGAGAGAATTTCAGCACTTACCGCATAGCCCATTGCACCGATAAGTTCAGCGATAAACTTCAGCAACTCGGCTTCTTTGTCCGTAACAGTCTCCCGAGAAGAGCCTGATTGACGGGATGAATCGGTAACGGATTTCTGCACAGCCGCTTTATCGTCGATATGGACACGGATTTTTGCATATCCTTTCTTAAAAAGCGAGTTTTTCTGAATTTCAACGATTTCCACATCAAATTGATCAGACTCTACGCCAAGCTCGGCGATTGCTTTATCTATAGCATCACGTTCGGTTTTCCCTTCAAATTCATAGATCATTTCCGAACCTCCTTTTTCTTCATCATTGCCTTAAT
>CAUPUT010000054.1:0-8784 GCA_963514615.1 uncultured Treponema sp. | reverse complement strand
CCTTCAAATTCATAGATCATTTCCGAACCTCCTTTTTCTTCATCATTGCCTTAATAATCATCTGCTGAACGAGCATTAAGAAGTTCGTGCATGTCCAGTATAACAGCAACCCTGCCGGTGCATTATAGAACATAAAGAAAAAGAACAACGGCATACCGTACATCATGATTTTTATTGTGCTGTTTTGCTGCTGATCGCTTGTAGGAGTTTGCGTTATTTTTCCGAATACCATCTGCGAAATAACGTAGACAATAGGCAGAATACGCAGATCCGTCCATCCGAGGAATGGAATCGGGTTGGGGAACTGCAAAATGCTGTCGCCGACCGATAAGTCGGGTATCCAATGAGGAATGAACATGGCGCCGCGGAATTCAAAATAGTTGTTAAACAACCGGTACATAGCAAACAAGATCGGCAACTGGATCAATAACGGAAGACAGCCCGAAAGCGGGTTATACCCGGCTTCTTTATAGAGCTTTGCCATTTCTTCGTTCAACTTTTGCGGCTTCCCTTTATACTTCGCCTGTAACTCCTGAATCTTAGGCTGCATCTTTTGCATTTGCTGCGTGGATTCCGAACTTTTTTTGGTAAGCGGAAAGAAGATCAGCTTTATCAAAATCGTTACAAGGATAATCGAAACACCCCAGTTTGGAATAAGCTTATAGAAAAATTGCAACAGCCATTTAAGCAATACCTCAAGCGGACGCCAAATACCGCTTGAAACAGCTACGGTATCAATCCGCAGATTATCATAGTTATAATTGTTTTTTGACGGGATATTATAGACGCTTAAAATATTTTCGGAGCAGGGGCCGAGGTAAATACGGTATACATCAGTTACCTTATTGCCGGTAATCACCGGGCGCGAAAAAAACAGTTGCCCATCTTGCACCGTATCTGCACCGGGCTGAGCAGAAGAGTATAGTATCTGCTGCGCAGGAACGGATGGAATAACGATAAGGCTGAAATATTTTCCCGAAATACCGGCCCATGGAACGGAATCCGTAATCAATTTGGTCTGGTTTGATTTTAATGCAGTGTCTTTTTTCTTTCCATTTATATAAGAAAAAAAATGCCGGTATTCGTAGCGATCGGCTTTTGCATCCCAATCCGGTCCGATTTGGGGCATTGTCCTCAGCGTATAACCTGCATTATCAAAATTCAGACCTTTCATATCGGCACCACCGCTGATCGTAACAGCAAGTTCAAACATATAATCGTTAGGTAGAAAGGTATATCTTTTTGCAAGCGTAAATGAAGACACAGAACCGTCTTGGTTCTTTATCGAAATTGTCTTAAAAAAGCCGACAATCCGTTTTCCGTTTACCGTTTCTTCTTTGACATTAAAGAATTGATTTAACGCGGGAGCTTGAGCGCTGCCGAGTGCAATCGAAAACGCTCTGTTCCGGTCGGTCAAATTTTTTACCATTTCTACATAGGAATCACCCTTTGAATTATTATGTTCCAAGAGTTTATACGAAATGATATCGCCGCCTCGGTTCGTAAACGTAATCTCCGCAATATCGGTTTTAACCGTAATGATTTGTTCACCGATAACGGTTTCATCAGGGGTTTCCAACACTCCGAAATCGGCAGGAGCAGTTTCCGCTACAAAGGTGTTTTGCGGAACCTCTGCCTGCTGATCCGTGGCAGCAACGGCGGTAGACGGCGGTTGCTGTACGGGGGCAGGAGGAAAAAATTTGTATTGCACAAACATCGCAACTGCAATGACAAGACCGGAAAGCACCATTGCAATAACTGTATTTTTATTCATAAACAAATCTCCTAAGGAACGGGGTCATACCCACCCTTGTGAAAAGGATGACATCTCAGAATTCGTCTTACCGCTAAATACCCTCCCTTAAAAGGCCCGTATTTTGTCAGGCTTTCAAGGGCATAATGGGAACAGGTGGGATAATACCTGCAACAAGGCGGGAATAAGGGAGAAATGCACTTTTGGTACACCTTTACCCCCGCGCATAACAAAAACGTAAAAAAACGCTCAATCTTTTTCAGATAATTGTGTTTCATATTGTTGGGATCGAATAGAAAACATATCCGCTTTTTTAAACAAACACTGTAGCTGCGTTGTCCGCATAGAGAAAGTATCGCCGCCGGGAAACACAAGCAAAAGAATATCCTTCCCTATTACAAGCCGGGATTTCATTTGGCGGTACACTTCCCTAGATAAACGACGAGCTTTATTTCTTTGTACGGCAGAACCGTAATGTCGTTTAAAAGTACAAACAAAACGATTGTATGGTAATTTATTCGGCAAAACGAACAACTTTGCACCGTCACAGCCATAGCGGCGTCCTGTTTTAAACATATCCCGTATCCGCGCGGCGCTGCAAAGACGCTCTTCTTTAGGCAAACAAGAGCGTTCCATGTGTTAAAACTCTTAGTAACTCTTTTTTTCGTCAGACACGGAAAGCTTATAGCGTCCTTTTGCACGACGACTCTTTAAAACCGCGCGACCTCCGCGTGTTGCCATACGCGCACGAAATCCATGACGGCGCAAACGTTTTGTTCTGCTCGGTTGAAATGTCCGTTTCATAAAACTAGACTCCTTCTATTATATATAATTATCAGGCGCATCACCCGCCTAAAAGATCTCAGGATAGCAAGGAAAACAAAATCTTCCTTATAAAATACTAGACAGAGGACTATACTATAGCACTATAAAAAAGTCAATCTATCACCTTGGAGCTAAAAATATTTTTAATACGGTTACCCTGATAGCGTTTAAACAATAGCCGCAACCTTACCTCAGCGATAAAAAAAGGCATCCCTAACAGGATGCCTTTTCAAATTTTAGCAGGGGTAGGACTTGAACCTACGACTTCCGGGTTATGAGCCCGACGAGCTGCCAACTGCTCTACCCTGCGATGTATGTGCATAAAGTAAACTACAATTAGGAAAATGTCAAGCATTTTCTTAAAAACTGCTTAAAAACAGCTGCCTAATTTAAACAGGAACCCGACGCGCAATACCGAGGATAGTCAAGTCATCGTATTGAATGTCTTCTTTTACTTGTTTATAGTAAAAATATTCATCGTAAATGGGATGAGGAGCTTTATCACAACAGTAAACATTGTATTGTAAGAAATACTTGCTCAAGAAGGTATCAATTTTCTTATCCACTTGTACGCAGTCAAAAGGCTGGGCGGAACTGTCTTTATATATTCTAAAGACCTTCTCAACCGAAATAAGCGCCAGAACGGCATCTTCGATTGTTCCATTACAGGAAGAGAAATCAAAATCCATTTGTTCATAAATGAGGTCGCTCTGTCGTTTTTTTAGCGTAAATTTCTTTCGGGCAAAAACAGCCTCAATAATCGCTTCGACCCTATCCTTACCCAATGTTTCGCTATCGATATCCATAAGATGATTGTCTTTATCTTCCATTGACATAGAACCGGAATCATCTTTCGACCTAGAGATCGGAACACGGAGTTTCCGTTTGGATTCCTCGATACCGTCGGTGTAGAGAAACAATATATCTCCACAATTTAAGTGTATTTTTTTCACCGGATACCCGCCGTTAAGGCTTATCATCTCGGAAGAGAAAGCACCGGCTGCGGAACCGGAATGCAGCGTATAACTTTTTAATCGCTTTGACTGTTTATCGTAAATATGAACAATATTATCGCCGGCATTACAGAAATAGGCGTCACCGACACGCATATTGATAATACAAAGGCTGAATGCGGCAAAACGACCGATAAACCCGTGCGATTCGATCACATCATTAATTCGCATAACAATGCCGCTGAGGTTATAACCATCACGTTTATAGTTCCAATTCCGAAAATAATTTTGGAACAAAGTCGCCACTTCTACCATAATAAGGGCAGCGGGAACCCCCTTCCCTGCGACATCGCACTTTATAACGGCGTAATGGACGGCATCCAATTTTATATAATCAAAATAATCACCCGAAACACCGTGAGCGCCTTCGTAATAACCGAAAAATTCGGAATAGATATCACGATAGCTGCCCGTTGTCAACTTCCTGCCGGAGGAACTAAGATCCAGCGGGATAAACATCTTTTGTATTTCTTTACCGACCTTTAAATCTTTAGAAAGGGCAGCGGCGGCAGCCAGTCTTTCGGTCATATCGTTAATCGTCATGCCAAGTATTCCGAATTCATCTCTCGATGTAATTTGAACCGACTTACCGGCCAATTTTTCTTTATCGTCGGTATCGCGGATTAATGCAACATGCGCCGCCAAAAGACCGAGCGGACGAACAAAAAACGAACTGAGAAGCCAAGCTGCAAAAATCCCCGCAGCCAAGACAACCAATGAAATTTCTACAATAAGGCGAAGCAGTCGGGCTTGCTGCTCATTTATTTTTTCCAACAACCCCTCAACCGAAGTATTAACAAATACGATTCCTTGTACGTTGTCATTAGGATGTTCGGCATTATAATAGATAATCGGTTTATAGAATAAATATTCCACCCGGTTTTTTGAAAGATTCTGCATTGAATAATCGGGATACGAGCCGAAAGCTTGATCTGCCAGAGCCGAAAGCCGCGCTTGCAGTCTTGCTTCAAGGTGTCTAATATTTGCCTGAATTTCGGTTTGGCGTTTGAGTGCGTATGGATTCCGCTTCAATTCAAGTTCTTTCATTTCATTAGTAAGCAGCTGAACCGAACCGGTATGCTCCCGAACTATCGCAGCCGCTTCATTATTAATATATGTCAATTTTTGCAAAATTTCATCAATTCCTTCGGGACGAAATTGGGACACCCCGGGAATATATCGATGAGTATCAATAACTTTATTAATATCCTGATAGTCCGTTGCTAAAATATACTGAAGTCCTTCTTGCGTCAACACAGAGCTTCTACCGGTAACAACAACATATTTTGCTTCGGGAAAGGTAACGCGATTTAACATTAAAAGGTCAAAATCCTCTTGACGAGGATTTAAAAAATGGTTTTGAACCCGCAATTCAAGATTATCAAGCAGTATTTTTGTTTGCAACAAGAGAGTGTTTGAAAGAAGATTTTTATACGGACGAATAATAGCGATTGCGAGTGCGGTCGCCACGCTGGAAATAACAACAAGCAAAATAGTAACAATAATAACCACGAATTTTATGCGGACACTGTTCCATAGATTTACCCTTGGTCTGTATTTTTTTATGTGATCAAGCGTCTTTTTACCTGCTTCCATGCTCACTCCTGCTGAACTACTCCGGTATTTCCGTTGGTATCCTCTAAAACTTCAATGGCTATTATTATATAGTAAATAGTAAACAAACGAAAGAGGGTATCTATAAAAAAAGAGGTAAAATTTTAGTAAAAATTTTCACACAAAAGGAAGACACTCGGCGGTTATATCGGTTATAATAAACCCTCTATGAAACGGCTGTTGATTGTTTTAACATGTATAACTGCGATGTCGGTTCATGCGCAGGATTTCCTTTTAGCCGGTACACAGGACGGATTATATAAACTTACCTCGGTGTCCGCACAAAAGATTTGGAATACGACTGCAGTGCGTAAAATTATCAGAAACGGGAATACATGGTTTTTCCTCACCGATAACGGCATTGCGCGGTCGGATAATGTAACGAAGTTTGACTATATCAACGACGGTCTTCCGATAAAAGTGATAAAAAAGATAACCGGCAGCGAAAAATCCTTTATTAAAAAGCCCCAGATGTTGAAAGATTTGGAAGCGCATCCCTCCCGCCCCGGAATCATTATTACCGCAACAAACAACGCCGTATTTTTAAGCGAAGACGGCGGACGGCATTGGCGCAACCTCGGCTGCCACACTCCGGTCAACGGATTAAAGGCTGTCTGCGTGCTCGATTTGCCGGATGCGCAGGGAAATCCGCAGCTAACCGTCCTTGCATCGCATTCTATCTACGGAGCGGCATGGAAGCAACCATCCGTTTCCGACACATGGCAGCCTTTAAGCGAAGGACTTATCCCCGGTCCGGAAAGCGATGAAGAAATCTCCGATATTGTCGTGTATAGCCACCGGCAAAAGCAGGAAGTGTATGCCTCGCAAACATTTACCGGCAAATTATACCAACTCGATTGGCCGACAAAACGCTTTAATGCCGTTTCGGACTGGACGGACAGTATTGCAGGTACACGCTGTATCGACGGACTCAGCCCTGCTGTGATGTCCATCATCGGCACTAAAAACGGCGGCCTATTTGAAATACCGCTCGTACTGCCGACGCCTGCTCCCGACCGACTGAAGGGAATAGAACTTACCCTTAAACGCATTGCCTCAAAACCGCTTTCGGCGTGGATACCACAACGGATGACGCGGCTCGGTAAAGCGGTGAACCTTTCGGAATTGTGGCTGTTCGACGAGGGAGACAAAACACGGAAAACGGACTATCTCCGCCGCGCTGCGGGACGAAAAGGCGTGTATCTACCGGCGCACCAGGCGAAGACAGCCGCCGGTTTGCAGCGCTACTTTGACTTGCTTGAACAAAATAAGCTTGATACGCTCGTTATCGATATGAAAGACGATTTCGGCTTTGTCCGCTACGACTCACAGGATGAAGAAATACAGGCAGTGGGGGCGGTACGTCCCTTTATTGAGCTTGAAGATTTTACCGCAAAGGCGAAAGAACGTAACGTCTACCTCGTCGCCCGCATCGTTGTGTTCAAGGATAAACAGCTGTATCGATACCGAAAAAATGTATATGCGGTAAAGGATAAAAACGGTAAGCCCTGGCAGGGCTACAAAACCGTTGACGAAACAACAGAGCCGATTGAAGAATATTGGGTAGACCCCTACAACGAAAACGTGTGGAAGTACAATACGGCAATTGCCCAAGAACTGATCCGGAGAGGTTTTGATGAAATTCAGTTCGACTATATCCGCTTTCCAACCGACGGGGAAAACCTCTATGCGGCACGATACCCTGCACAGGAACAAGGTATGGATAAGGAAAGCGCAATCATGTCCTTTCTTGCCTACGCCCGGGAAAAAATTCATGCGCCGATTTCAATCGATATTTACGGGGCGAACGGATGGTACCGCACCGGAGCGCGCACGGGGCAGGAGGTTGAAGTGCTTGCCGACTACGTGGATGTGATATGCCCGATGTTTTATCCCAGCCACTTCCGGCAAAGCTTCCTCGCGCAACAACCGGCTGAGGAACGCCCGTACCGTATTTATCAGCAAGGCTCCTACCGGAATAAGATTATTGCGCACAATAAAGTGATTATCCGGCCGTGGACACAGGCGTTTTATATCCCCGTGTCCTACGATAAAAAGTATTATAATGAAGATTATGTGCAGCGGCAGATTATCGGCATCAAGGATTCCATTGATGAAGGCTATGCCTATTGGAACAATTCCGGCCGTTACGCCGACATCCGCCCCGACGGCCTCCCACTGCCGCAGAAATAGACTGTTCGGAAGTGTACATCCTGAGTACACTTCCGAACGCGAGGGCTGTCCAAAAACTGAAAGCCTATCGGCTTTTTCTGTAAGGAAATGATTTGTCATATCCGCTAAAGCGGATTGCGTAACAGTTTTTGGACTGTTTCCTTAGATTTTTCCGGCGACGGGTAAACACATCAGAATATGCGCTTAACCTCTATTTTTTAACGATTAATCCTAAAATTTCTTCCATTGGATCAAAATCCCTATCATTGTGTATTAATGGAAATCTATTTTCTATACAAAATGTTGCGATTATAACATCTATTGTTTTTCTTACGGTGATGCCTTGCCTTCTCAATTTCCTATAATTATGTGCAGCTTGTATTGCAATTTCTTTCCCCAGAAAATCTCTGTATTCCAGATTCTCCATAATTTGCTTTGCTATTAGGTATTCTCTGTCGTCTTTAAATCCCTGTAAAAACTCAACCATTATTATATCGCCGGTTACTACCCTATTATAGATTAATTCATAATCTAAAATATTTGTATGCGGCGCATCAATCCCTTTTACATAATCAATCCAAACCGATGTATCTGCGACAATCATTTATCAAGCCTCATTTTTTCCAAATCACCATCCCAAAACAGTTTCCCGCGGAAATTTCTTATGCTTGCTTGATTTTTTAATGTTATTAAAAGTTTTAAAGCTTCTTCAACGGTTTCTTTTTTTGTTTTATAACCGGAAACATTCAAAGCCTCACTCATTAAGGTATCATCAATAACAATATTCGTTCTCATAACAACTCCTATGTGTATATTTCAATATAATCATACACATACTTTGATAAAAAACAATATTACTATTGATCAATTATTCTGTAAACAACTGTTTTTTCCACCGCCGCAGAAATAACCTGTTCGGAAGTGTACCTCCATGTACACTTTCCGAACGCGAGTTTTTGCTACGCAAAAACATCGCTTCTGTTTGGAACCACGGACATCCCTGTCCGTTCTGAAATTAAACGGTATGAACAAAAATTACCCATTTTTTCTAGCAAACAGGTAAACACATCAGGCAGATAGATAAAAATTGTGGAAAAATTGAGACTATGAGACCATTTGAACCATCTTCAACGGTTGTACGTCCATGTACAACCGTTGAAGGCGAGTTTTGTGCGTGCACAAAACATCACTACTGTATGGAACCACTGCCATCCTTGGCAGTTCTGGTTGAATAGTCTCAATTTTTCCGCGGGGTTTCTAAAAAAATGCCTGATGCGTTTACCCAGTTTTGCTATAGTTGTTCGCCGGAGCGGATTTTTTCTTCAAAGCGTTCCAGCTCTTTACCTTTGAGTCCGCTTTCTTTGCCTTGCAGCAGATTGCGCACGGCTTCCAATTCGGCGCCGGAAA
>CAUPUT010000053.1:0-8889 GCA_963514615.1 uncultured Treponema sp. | reverse complement strand
ATGCGTAGCTTTTGAAAATATACGACGCATCTGCGTTGTCGCATCGTCAAAACTATACATCCGTGTATAGTTTTGACTGTGAGTTTCGGCAGCAGCCGAAACATCACTTCTGATATAAACCAGCGGCATCCGTGCCGCTTCTGCAATAAATGCTCAACGTATCAGAGCGGACAGGGATGTCCATGGTTTCACACAACGGCGAGTGTTTACTATGGCATAAAGGTTACGCGACGAAGCTTTCGAGTTCGTGCTGATGACCTATCGACTGTAAACGTTCGAGGGCTTTCTTTTCGATTTGGCGGATGCGTTCTTTGGTTAAGTTGAACCGCAACCCCACTTCCTTTAACGAAAGCTGCTCGTAGCCATTTAAGCCGAAGCGGTAACGGAGAATTTCGGCTTCCCGGTCAGTCAAGGAAGCAAGCAGCGCATCGATATTTTCGCGTAAGTCAATATCGAGCGCATAGCTTTCAGGCTGCATATAGCGGGTATCTTCGACAAAATCACCGGTACTGGCAGCGCTATTATCATTAAATATCGGCGCATCCAAAGAAACGGGGTCGCGGGCGGCATTCATAATGATCCGCACCATATCGGGTTCGATGCGAAGATCTTGAGCGATAGCTGTAAGTTCTTTATCTTCCGGTTCGCTCCCGCTCTTACCCATAAGTTTACGAGCTTTTTCAATCTGTACCAGTTCGTTCGCTCTATTCAGCGGAAGCCGAATCATACGGGATTTTTCACAGATGGCTTTTAAAATCGCTTGGCGAATCCACCATACCGCATACGAAATGAACTTATATCCCTTCTCGGGATCAAAGCGATCGGCTGCATTCATCAATCCGATATTGCCTTCGCTGATTAAATCCATAATCGGAATATTCTTGTTCTGATATTTTTTTGCGACATTGACCACAAAGCGTAAATTCGATTCAATCAGTATTTTTTTTGCCTTTTCATCACCGGCGGCAGCTGCTTTTGCGTATTTTACTTCGTCTTCTACCGACAACAGCGGTATCTTGTTTATTTCTCTCAAATAGGTTGCAAAGATATTATTATCCGTATGTGTATTCTGTGTTCTTTCCATAAGTCATCTCCTTGTACAAATGAAGTGCACGATGTTCCGGAGCAATGCAGCGGAAATTCACCGGTTAATAAGGTGCTTTATCAATCCCTTGATTAAACCTTGTATATTAATTATTAAAGCAAATAGGGTGCCAAGTTTTTTATAAATTGAATTTGAGAAAATTAAGGCGAAAAATGGCTTTAAAATCGCTTTATTACGGACATTTTGGGTATGGAATTATAAAAAAAGGAAAAAAACTTGCCTTTTTATATCTTTGTTTGTATATTTAACACAACCTTATATGGCTTAAATGACACACTCAGTATGAATAAAAGTAAAACTGGGTTAAATTGACACAGCTATATCCGGTTAAAATGCCCCCGGATGTCAAGCGGGGCATATTTTTTTACTACCGAAAAGTACACTATGATAGGAGGTTCTTACATGAAAGTACGGCCATTAGCAGACCGTGTTTTAGTAAAAGTCGATAAGGTAGAAACTAAAACCGCAAGCGGAATTATTATTCCCGACACCGCACAGGAAAAAACACAGACGGCAGTTGTCGTTGCTGTTGGTGATGATAAAGAAAAGATAAAGGTGTCAGTCGGTCAGAAAGTGATGCATGATAAATATGCAGGGACACAGATTAAGATCGACGGTGAAGAATACTTAATTTTAAAAGCAGGCGATATTGTCGCGGTAATTGAATAATCGTATCGTCGATGTTACAGCGTAGAGTGCAGCCGAGAACCGGCAGATATTAACCACTTCGCGCAAATAAACCGGTATAACCTTCAGGTATACCGGTTATTTTTTATGTGGTTTTTACTAGCGGCCTTGCTCCAAATAACGCGGGGTAAAAATCTTATCGGGGATATTCATATTATATTGCATCTTGATAATATTGATAGTCGTTGCCGTATTCGTTGAAAGGGTTGTCATTTTGGTAATTCGAGGAGTGTCCACACCTTGGGTTGCCTCGTAATTGCTCATTTCCATGATTTTTACCAATACGTTTTTCCGATCATAAAAGGCAATCTTTACCAAATGCTTGGAAGCTTTTTCTACCCACACATTAGTCTTGGAATACTCGGATTTCGTATCCTTAGGAATGCCCTCGATGACATAGCACAAAGCTCCGCCGTACTCTTCTTCGCGCAATATCTTGTATGTGTCCAAACTGCTGTCCCGCTGCAAATACGACATATCATTATACGAAAAATCAGTACCGAGAAAGCTTTCGGTTCCTTCCGACTCGCCGGTAATACGGCGGACTTTCCCGAGCGACGGCAGATAAATCCGCTGATCGGTAACGCCGTCTTTTGCAATCATTAAAAAACGCGTTCCTTTTACATTTGCAGGCGCTTTAATTTCCAAAAAGGTGCGGTGATCGTTTTCTTTTTGCACGGAATATTGATCGACCAATAGTTCCGCCATCGTCGTTCCATTTCGTTGGATTTCCATCTTTGCCCGCGTCCCGATTGTTTCAATTGTTATTTTTGACGGAGCGCCCTTCATAATGGATTCAGCGGTTTCTTCGGCAAAAAGCGCTGTGATACAGCATAGCCACAAAGAACAAAGCATTAGTAATTTTTTCATCATTATACTCCCTTGAAAATTTTTCAGAAAAAACATATGGGAACCTCTAAAAACTGATTCACAGTCCGCGTTAGCGGGTACGATAATTACTTCCTTACAGAAGAAGCCGACGGGCTTGCAGTTTTTAGAGAGTTTCCTTGATATCAAAGTCTACGGCTCCGCATCATCCCCCGGCAGCGGTTTCGTAATAAACCGCGGTTTTACAATCGAAAGGATGGTGGGTAGTACCGTTAAACTTGCAAAAGAGCTGGTACCCATCACCAATGCAATCAGCAAGCCGAGTTCCGACAGCATATTAAACTTTGAAAGCATTAAAACGGCAAAGCCCGCTCCGACGGATACCGCATTAAATAGGATTGCTTTGCCCGAACCGTAGAATGTGTGGATAAGGAAATTCCGGTCGTCGCGCCGTTTGGTATATTCATGATGATAAGCCGCCAAATAGTGGATGGTATAATCGATACCGATACCGATTGCAAAACTGGCCACCATCGCCGTACCGATATTGAGCTTTATACCGACAATTCCCATAAACCCGAAGTTCAGCGCAACGGAAATCATCAAAGGAATAATGCCGATAATGCCTGCGATAATGGAGCGGTAATAGACTGCTAAAATAAGGAATACAATGCCGAACGACACCGCCACGGAAATCAGCTGAGACTGTACCACAAGGGTATTTAACGACTGTTCGATAAACATTGAGCCGTTCGCTTCTACGGATATATCTTTGGGGAAATTATCCTTAACATACGCCATAATTGCTTGCAAGGCTTGCTCGCTGTCTTGTTGGCCGACCGTCCTGAGCTGAATATTTACTTTAAGCGTAGCAGGGGTATGTATGTCGTCGATAAAATCCTGTACGTTACCCCCCATAAGCAAGAGGTAATTTTGAATAAGTGCTGTAAGCTCTTCCTGTGTTTCTTTCCCGTATTTTTGAGGATTCGTAGGAATTTCGTAATAAGAAGCGCCTTTATAATTGACATCCTTCTTTAGTGCATCGACCAATTCGGTCGCAGAAACGTATCTGCCGCGGCGGGCTATTTGAGCTGCTGCAAGTTTTTCGATAACTTCGGAAACAGTATATACCGGTTCTTTTTTTGTTTCCGTAGCAGCATGCTCTGTTTCACCGGATGCCGAAACGGACGGTTCCGAATCACTCCATGGGTCGATATCATCGAAGCCCCAGGAGGTGTCCGCATCGCCGAAGTCCCCGAAATCGCCAAACGCATCTTTTTCTCCTTTTTCGGTAGAGTTCGCACCGGTAGGCGCAAGTCCTGTTGCCGGAGCATCCGCATTATACACTTGATTGAACCGCTTAATAACATCCGCCAGAGACGTAATTTTTCCTACTTCGGGGATATTTTCTTCCGCATATTCGGCAAGAGAATCGATTGCCTGCAATACGTCAGGGCGGATAACATCCCCCTGTTTCTCTCCCTTTATAACTAAGTTCAGTAATTTTGAACCGCCGAAGTTTTCGCGAATAAAGGTATCGGAGCGGACGACCTGTACATCCGGTTCAAAATATTCCATTAGTACGTTGTCGATAACAAGTTTTGAAATACCTAAACCCGCAAAAATGATACAGCCAAGGCTGACTAAGAGCACGCTCCGTTTATGTGCATGGACAATCATCAATGTATCGGCGATAATTCGATCGATGATACCGGTATGGCTCGGTTGAACGCCGAAACGGCCTCCGATGGTTGGATTATGCGGCCCTCGCAGAATAAGAATTGCAGGAATAAGCGTTACCGCAACGATAAAGGCCGAAAGTACGCCGAAGCTCGAAAATATACCGAATTCAAAAATCGGGACAACGCTCGTAAAACAGAAGGATACAAAACCCGCAAAGGTTGTCAGCGCCGCCAAAAAGACCGGCGGAATAACCCGCGCCATAGCCTCGACAATTTGCGCCGAATGGGTTTCCGTAGAAATCTCTTTACTTTGCGTTACCTCATCAAAATAGTGATTTATAACATGGATACCATACGCACTGCCTACTGCAATTAGGATAACGGGCAGTACCGTCGAAAGAATGGTCAGCGGAATTTGCAGCAACGCCATCGCACCGATTGCCCAAATACATGAAATAATAACGGTGAGCAGCGGCAGCAACACGCCGGAAAATCTTCTAAACGAAAAGAATAGAACCCCTGCCACTACGATGACAACGATGGGTACCAGAAACATTAAATCATGTCCGGTCGCTTCGTTGACAATTTCACTGAATACCGGCGCTCCGGTTACGTAGGCAATGGAATCAGAAAAGTCCCATTCCTCCGCGATACTCATCACTTTACGACACACGGCAATCGTTTCCGGCGATCCGCTTTCTTCTTGTTTTATATTAAGGAAGATAATAGTCTGTGTCGCCTTTAAATCGTCGGAAACCAAACTGCGGTTATAGGTATCCAACGAACGGAGTCGTTCGGTAATTGTGTTTAATTCTTCCGGCGAACCGGTTAAATGCTCCGGTACAAGCTTCCCGCTCACAATTGAATCGCCTACAGTTTCGATATGGGTTGTCGTTGTAAGTGAAACGACATTTTTTACAAGCGGTAAGGCAAGCAATTGCTTATCCAATTCCTGCATTTTTTTTAAAAAATTACAATCAATTATCGTTGAATAGCGCCGTTGAATACCGATGAGAAGCGGCACTGAATCTCCGAATATTTTCGCCATCTCTGCGTCCGCTATTCGCGCGGGATCGCTTTCCGGTATGAAACGAAAATTATTATTATCAAATCGGATACGCGGAAGTTGCAGGGCAAAAAAGAGTGTAAGACCGAGTATAATGCCTAAAATAACACGAGGATGTTTGTATAACTTTTTAACCAGTGCATTTTTTGAATTCATAAGCACCTACTTTGACGAGCGGGCGTTTAAAAAAGCGTTTTTTTAAGCTCCCTAAGATTATTCAAGAACCCTTATACTATACCCCCGTCGGCGTAAAGTCAAGGTTGGGGATGTCTCAAAATGTACAGAGAAGAGAGATGGTATCCCCCTTGCCTCAGCCGTGTCGGTTGCTTTTTGGGACGGCTCCAAACGCCTAAAATATTTCCGATGTGTTTGCTCTTGACACAAAAAGCAGCAATCTCTTGACAAACTGTAATATTTTGCCGATAACATAACCGGTACTCTACAGAGTTATCAGAGGAGTGTATGATCCGGTTACACAAAAGGGCGGCTCTGACACTATTACTAGTGTCAGCTGCTATGCAGATATATGCGTTTGATTCCGGCTTTACGCTGGGACTTAAGGCTTTTTTTTCAGGTTCGTACACCGATCCTCATATCGGGCAAGCGGACAAAGATTACCTCGGCGCTCATTTTATGCGCGGTATGGTCGGGTTTGTTATGTCAGGGGATGCCGAACTAACCTATATCTTTGATGCGAAGCGATACTTTAACTACCAAACAAATAATACGTTCAGCGGGCTGGGGCTGTCTTTTAACCTCGGCGTTGGACAGGGCTTTTCGGGGCAGATTTCAGGTAGTTATAATGAGGGTATTGCTAAAAATATTGAAGTTTATTGCCGCGTCTATATGACTCCCGTCGTAACTTTCGGAACGGCAGTAAAAGCGATGTTTTTTCAGAACCGGTTTGCGCTTGGTTTCGGATTGGGCGGAAAGATGCTTGCGGATCCGCAGCCCACGTACGAATTGTATACAAACTTGAATGAAGAACAGCTAAAAATGTTAAAACAACGAGATCTTGATTTTTATTCCGAAACGGGGACGCTGTATATACCGGAAGCTATGATGAAAAAGATGAATCCGCTTGGATTTGTGTTAAAAACCTCGCTGGAGTACAACCAGCCCGTGATTTCCCGAATGGATATCACTATCGGCGCCTATATGTCGTATACGGTTTATAAACCCGGTTATGTTTCCTTGCCAAAAAAACTTATGGAAAATGCAAAAAAAGTAAATAATAAGATTGATTTTGAGAATGATAAACTAAAGTCTTTTTATATGAATAATGTGGACTTCGGCATAAGTTTAGGTCTTTTGTTTAAAGTATAGGGTATAATTTTGTCCGAGAAACTTTATGGGAGATGCTGTATGAAAGTACGAAAAATAGCTGTTTTTAGTTTGATTATTTCCGTTATCTGGTTAAGTTTTTCGTGTAATCCTGCGCTTGGTAGTGCATGGTACCGTTCAGTGGCTGCTGATAAAAAGCCTTCCATAGAGGGAGGCGATAACGAAGAGATTCCGCAGCAGCCGCAAGATCCTGGGTCATATACCGAAGTAAAACCGTTTGAATATTTTAACGAGAATTATGTATACCCTGCCTCTAAGTTTGACGAATGGGTTTTATACATGACAGCCATATCGAACGCAAATGTTGCTTCTTATCGGTTTGAAGCCGTTACAGCGTGGCAGGATAACGGTAGCGGCGAACACCTATATGTAGGGCAAAACGGAAAGGGTTCGGTTATAGGCGAAGGTCAGCTTAATAAAGCATGGGATTTAAAATACTATATGTATAAAACCCGGGAAGACCGCTGGGTAAAATCCAATCATTTTAATCCGAATCTTACCACCGAAGAAGCTACAAAACAAAAACGGTTTTACTTTTACCGGTTTACGGGAACAGCATCGGCTGGTACCAACTTGGATAATTCGACATTCTGTGTCGACACCTACTCGAAATTCCTCTTTTTTTACAGTGAACCGGCAGCTATTAGCACATTAGGCGTACCCTTCGGTTGGCAGGATTATGCCGCTCCTTCTACAGGAGATCATACGCAACGGGCTAAGAAATTTTACGAATATGACCCCATCGGCTATGTAATGGAAGACGGCACCGTTGTTATTTACAACTGGTTTAAGGCAAAAATTATGGGCAACAATTACAGTCCTGGAATGAATCCTAAATATAAGCTTCCGGCAAAGGCGGGAAAAGCCGGAGAGAAGGGCTATCCGGGCTATTCGCCGTATAAATATGAGACGCTGAAAATTTACGGCGCTGAAAACGAAGAAGATCAAGCGCCGACACTCCGTATAGCACCGGTTTATCTTAAAAATATATCAATACTCGGGATATATTGGAATTGGCTAAGCCAAGCGACGCCTGCCGATCCGGTGTTTTCTTATTCATATAAAGCAAAACTCTCTTACTCGGATAATGGAAATACCCCTATCATAGAAGAAGAACTGGCGGAACATAATCATGGAGCCTCTACATCACGAACAGGCAAGTGCCAAGCAATTAAATTAGGAGAAGAGATAACTTTTACACCGAAACTATTGCAGAGAGAAATTCCTAGCGATGCTGAAAATATTAAAGCGGAGTTGATTTTGCAAATCATAAAATACAACACAAAAGTAGGCGGAACAACTCAAGAAGAGTATATTTCCAAATTTGAAAACCCTATCAAGATTACCTATGACAAAACGACAAAGAAATGGTTATGTCCGGCAGTCAATAAAAAAGAAATACTCCCCGGTGTAAAAATGACCCATTCCGCATTCGAATTAAAACGCGGGAAATTGAAAAAATTTAAAATTCTTTTTGAAAGTACCGGCGCTGACGGAGATGTCGAAGCCGCCTATATGATAAGCTGGAATTAAGACTCTCATATATAATGCTTTTCGAAATCCCTGCCGTCTGAATAGAAGGCGGGGAATATCCTAAAAATTTTAACGATCCGTTAGATTCATATTTTTTGAATTTGAATAATAGCGTTCTCTCTGAAACCCTAGCAAAAATTATACCGAAAGATAAACAAGAAGCCCTAAAAATGTCTTGTTTCGCCGCTTTTTGCCGTAGTGAATAGTTTTAACAGCCTGTTCTTTTCTTGTCTATTAGTATATAATAGTTAGTAGTCGTTAGAGGAGATATATCATGGCAACTGTGAAGTTTAAGTTCATTTTTGAAGATTCGTATAACCCGGTATATTGTAATGGTGCGATGGGAGGTATTCAGCCAAATGGTGAAAATTCTAAAACAATTGATTCAAATATTTTATCTAAAGCTAAGTATTTAATTGGTATTTTAGCTATACAGCCTGATATCTATCCTACCCCGCGAGGAACCATACAATTTGAATATTACAAGAATAATAATTACCTAGAGTTTGAAATATTTCCGGCAGGAACTAAAATGCTGAAAGTTATTAATAATGAACCTTATGAAACAATACTTCATCATTCGTTTGATATAAACAAGGAAGTGAATGCGTTCTATGAATCTTAACATGATCGAACAACATGAA
>CAUPUT010000052.1:0-9004 GCA_963514615.1 uncultured Treponema sp. | reverse complement strand
CCTGCGACCCACAGATTAAGAGTCTGTTGCTCTACCAGCTGAGCTAATGGCCCGTTACACAACCGTCTTAGCAAGACTGAACGAGTATTCCATAATTTCAAAAGAAAGTCAAGGGGAAAAATAATAATTGAAAATTTGTAATTGATGATGTGTAATTAACAGACATCTTGATTATCAAACATTACCGATTATTCATTAGTTAAGCGCTTCCACCTCTTCTTTGGAAAGTCCAGTCACCCTCTCTATAAATGAAATTTCGCAATTTGCTTGTTTCATCAGCCGGTCCGCTTCCGAACATCCTCGACGTGCAAACATACTTCGGAAAGAGGCCGCTTATACTGTGACAGTGCGATATGTCGACGAGGTACCTCTATTCCGAAGGATGCGAAGCAAATCTAACCGAGTTTTAGAGGCGCCCAATATATAAGGGCAAAAATTGATTCCTGTGCTCCGCTATTGCCAATCATGGCATAATTATGCATTATAAACAACTAAATAGTAAGGAGTGTAAAATAAAAGCCGTACAAATAGCACGGCTTTTATTTACTCAAGTTTGCGGTGCGCAAACTTGTATATCATCTGCACGTTCTCACTTCGTTGCGAACGTGCGTAAAAAGTCAATCGAAAGTTGATACTTGCTTCTTGACTTTTTATGGGAGTAGAGAGAAATGAGTATGAAACCGATGCTGAGGAGCAATATCTGTTTAAATGCGCATCCTCAGGGGTGTAAAAAAGCGGTTGAAGATCAAATCGCATATACGAAAAAACGGGCAGCTTCTCACCCATCCGGAACGGCAGTGCCGAAAAACGTTCTGATTGTCGGCTGTTCGGGCGGATACGGACTGGCAAGCCGCATTACGGCAGCCTTTGGCTACGGGGCTGCAACAATCGGCGTCTCGTATGAGAAAGCAGGTTCCGAAAAAAAGTGGGGAACCCCCGGCTGGTATAACAACTTAGCGGTTGACGCCGCGGCAAAAGAGGCGGGGCTTACCTCCGTTACGATAAACGGCGATGCGTTTTCCGATGTTATCAAAGCACAGGTTATCGATGAAGCAAAAAAGTTAGGCATAAAGTTCGATTTGATCGTTTACAGCGTGGCAAGTTCCGTACGTACCGACCCCGACACCGGTGTTACCTACCGTTCGGCACTCAAACCCTTCGGAAAGCCGTTTACCGGCAAAACCCTCGATCCGTTTACCGGAGCTTTAACCGAAATCACTGCGGAACCGGCAACCGATGAGGAAGCTGCCGCTACCGTAAAGGTGATGGGCGGCGAAGATTGGCAGCGCTGGATAGAAAAACTCGGCGCCGCAGACCTGCTTGCACAAGGATGTATTACAGTTGCGTATTCCTACATCGGGCCGGAAGCCACACAAGCACTGTACCGCAAGGGTACCATCGGTAAGGCGAAGGAACATCTGGAAGCCACCGCCCATGCACTGAACACCAAACTCGCAGCCTTAAAAGGGCAGGCATTTGTGTCAGTCAACAAGGGATTGGTAACCCGTGCAAGCGCCGTTATTCCGGTTATTCCGCTGTATTTGGCAAGTCTTTTCAAGGTGATGAAGGAAAAAGGTACACACGAAGGCTGTATCGAACAGATAAACCGTCTCTTTGACAGCCGCCTTTACACGACAGACGGTGTTATTCCGACGGACAGTGAACACCGTATCCGTATCGACGACTGGGAGTTGGATGAATCGGTGCAGTCGGCCGTTGCAGAGATTATGACCACGGTTACCGACGAGACCAGCCGCGAACGTACCGATGTCGACGAATACCGACACGATTTTTTGGCGATTAACGGATTTGATATTGCCGGTATCGATTACGATACCGAGATTGATCGATTTGACCGGATATAAGAACTTACATCTCCTATCGAGTGCGGCGGCAACGAAAGGTTTGCCCGGTGTACTCGGGAGAAAATGATCAAGATAGCATTACATAATGCCGGTGATACCGCCAAAAATGAACCGGCAAAATACAGAACATTATAAGAGTACGATATATGAACGAAAAATTTATTTTAAATGTCTTTGACAAATTTGAAAAAAGCTCGGCTGTGCTGTTGCATATAAAAGAAGGCGAAGCAGAACTGACGCTCAAAAAAGAAGCCGCGTACCCAAATAGCACTGCCATCCAGCCGTTTGCGCTGCAAAACATACCCGTTCAATCGGCCGCAGGAGCGGAGACTACCGGATATACGGCACCGGGGGCAGGCATAGCAAACATTCCTGCAAACGGCATCGCAGTTTCCAACGCAGGCATGCAGGGGACAGCAGCAAATCTTCCAGCCGCGAGGTCTAACTTTACCGGTGCCCCCCCTGCCGATGCAGCAGCCGTTACATCCGGCACTGATGCAAACCTCGTTACGGTCAGAAGTCCGATTGTCGGCTCATTCTACCGCTCTCCATCTCCAGACGCACCCGCGTATGTGGACAAAGGCTCCAAGGTTTCTAAGGGGCAGCCACTTTGTATCCTCGAAGCAATGAAGATGATGAATACCCTTGAATGCGAATACGACGGTTCTATCGAAGAAATTCTTGCAGCAAACGGCGATTTGGTCGAGTTTGATCAGCCGCTCTTTACGATTAGGATTTAAGTATGATACGGAAAATGCTGATTGCAAACCGCGGTGAAATTGCCGTCCGCGTTATCCGCGCCTGCCGGGAAATGGGCATCGAAACAGTTGCCGTGCATTCTACTGCCGATAAAGAATGCTTGCATGTGCAATTAGCGGATCGCGCAGTGTGCATTGGTCCGGCTCCTTCCTCCAAAAGCTATTTGAACAAAGACGCACTGATCACCGCCGCACTTCGCACCGGCTGCGATGCCGTGCACCCGGGGGTCGGCTTCCTTTCGGAAAATGCGGATTTTGCGCGGGAGATTGAAAAATCTCGTATGTTCTGGATCGGACCGAAGCCCGACACCATCGAAATGCTCGGCGATAAAGTAAGGGCACGTGAAACCGCTCAAAAAAGCGGTTTACCGATTACACCCGGATCTGCCGGTGCAATCAAAACAAAAGAACAGGCGGTAGAAACCGCAAACAAATGCGGGTATCCTGTTATCATCAAAGCAGCATCAGGCGGCGGCGGCAAGGGTATGCGTATTGTATGGAAGGAAGCCGATTTAGCGGAAAACCTCGCCATTGCGTCTTCGGAGGCGGAAGCAAACTTTGCCGACGGCACGGTATATATCGAAAAATATTTAAGCAACCCGCGCCATGTCGAGCTGCAGGTTATCGGCGACGGTACAGGCGGTGTTGCAATTCTCGGTGAACGGGATTGCTCCGTGCAACGGAACCATCAAAAGCTGATAGAAGAAAGCCCTTCTCAAGCGGTAAGCGATTCAATGTACGATGCGATGTGTTCCGGGGCAAAAAAACTCTTTTCGACGCTCAAGTATTGCGGAGCAGGCACCATCGAATTTCTCGTTTCTGACGACCGGTTTTATTTTATGGAAGTCAACGCACGTGTGCAGGTAGAACATCCCGTTTCCGAGATGGTAACCGATACCGATATTATCCGTGAACAAATCACCGTGTGTACGGGCGGCAAGATGACGCTGCCCGACGGTGTATTACCGGTAAAAGGCTGGGCAATCGAAGCCCGTATCAATGCACGCACACCGGGGGTGATTACAAACCTCCGGATACCCGGCGGAAACGGTGTCCGGTTCGACGGATTTTTATATCAAGGGTACAAGGTGGTGCCTTTCTACGATTCGATGACTGCCAAACTGATTGTACACGGCCAAAACCGAGCACAGACCATTAAAAAACTGCTGTGTGCGTTGGATGAACTGCGCATAGAAGGAATCCAAACCAATATCGAAGAGCAAAAGGCAATTTTACGGTCGGCTCAATTCCAATCGGGAACCTTCGGCACCGACCTGTATGCGCAATTATTTACTAACGGAGAGAAATGATGGAATGTCCTCATTGCAAAAAACAATATGAACGAGAAGTACTTTTAAAGCACTTGATGGTATGCCCCGACTGCGGTTACCATTTACGGATGGATGTCCCCGACCGGATCGCTTATCTTGCCGACGAAGGTACATTTGAAGAACTGGATACTACGCTCCGGACAATGAACCCTATTCAGATGGCGGGATATGAAGAAAAAATTTCTGCTGCAGAAGCGAAAACCTCAATGAACGAGGCGATTGTTACCGGCACATGCAAAATCGAAGGCAGGGACGCCCTATTGGGCATTATGTCGTTCGACTTCCTAGGCGGTTCGATGGGTTCTGTTGTCGGGGAAAAAATTTCTCGGCTTATGATGAAAGGCGCAACGGAACGGATCCCCGTGATTATCTACGCAACGTCCGGCGGTGCGCGTATGCAGGAGGGACTTTTTTCGCTGATGCAGATGGCGAAAACTTCCAGCGCGGCAGCGGAACTGGATGATAAAGGCGTGCCGTTCTTCCTGATGCTTTGCGATCCGACTACCGGCGGTGTAACGGCAAGCTTTGCAATGCTCGGGGATGTTATTGCTGCGGAACCCAATGCGCTTATCGGTTTTGCGGGGCCGCGTGTTATCGAAGGTACTATCCACCAGCAGCTACCCGAAGGCTTTCAACGTGCAGAGTTCCAGCTTAAAAAAGGCTTTGTGGACTGTATCGTGCCGCGCATCGAACAAAAACATTTTTTTGCCGTGATGATCGACGCACATAGCAATCCGCCGTTCGGCAAGGAGAGGAAGTAACATGAGTAAAGAAAACGAAACGACAACCGATCAGACCGAGCTTTTAAGCGGCTTGCGGGATATTGCGGATAAATACGGTCTCGACATCACCACCGAGCTCAAGACGATAACCGAAAAACTGCAAGCAAGTTCCGCAATTTCCCAAGTATGGCGGAAGATTGAACTTGCACGGCACAACGACCGCCCGCGGGCGCTTGACTACATCGATATGATCTTTGACAACTTTATCGAGCTGCATGGAGACCGCTGTTTCGGCGACGATCCTGCATTAATCGGAGGTATCGCCTTCCTAAAAGGAATACCTGTAACGGTTATCGGGAATCAAAAAGGACGAAACTTGCGGGAAACAATAGACAGGAACGGCGGTATGGCAAATCCCGAAGGATATCGCAAGGCGCTCAGGCTGATTAAACAGGCGGAAAAATTCCATCGCCCGATTATCACCTTTGTCGACACGCAAGGCGCTTACCCGGGGCTCGGTTCGGAAGAGCGCGGCATTGCCGAAGCTATTGCAGTAAACTTACGTGAGCTGAGCCGTGTAAAAACGCCGGTTATCTGCTTTGTTATCGGAGAAGGCGGATCAGGCGGTGCACTTGGAATCGGGGTCGGCGATAAGGTGTATATGCTGGAAAATGCTATTTTCTCCGTCATCTCGCCGGAAGGCTGTGCATCAATCCTTTTGCGGGATTCAAGCCGGGCGAAGGATGCCGCCGCGATGTTGAAAATCACCAGCCGTGAGGTGCTCAGTCTTAAGTTGATCAACGGTGTTATCGAAGAGCCGGAAGATGGCGCCCATACCGATCCGCAAAAAGCAGCCGATAAAATTCGTGCTCAAATCCTGCATGACCTTGCCGATCTCTGCAAGCGTGATCCCAAAGTTTTGATGCGATACCGCCGTAAAAAGATACACGCCATCGGGCTTTTCTCCGAATAACAAAGGAGCCGCTCAACCACAAGGTTTTGAGCGGCTCCTTACATCGCAAATTATTATATCTAAGAGAAAACCGGTAAGCAAAGCACACCTGAGGCTTAAAATGCCCCGAAAGTCGGTTGTTTTCGGGACAGTCTCGGTTTCCTTGATTTTATCTAAGATCGCTTATTTGCGTCTTAATGTACCCTTCAGCGTTAAAACATCGTTATTCAATGCAAACTTCAAAGATCCTTCATAGTGATAAGGGGCATCGGAAGCAAAGGTGTCGTTTTTCAGCGGTACTTTGTTCCAATCCAAATCGGACATTTTCGTCGGATCACCGCCCTCTTTGAGATATTCGGACTTGATTACATAACCGGTATCGGTTTTTTCCGTAATATCTTTCGCGATTTTTGCACCGGTAAGAAGGTTAAAATTGCCCTTATTGTCGGTCGTTAATTCGTATGCTGTTGTCTTGCGGGCAAACCGTATCATAAGAGCACCGCCGTTGCTCGTTATTTTGAGTCCATATTCCTCGACGAATTTCCAATCGGAAAGCGGGAACAAAAACAAACTGCGCAGCGCTGACGGAAGCGCCGCTTTTTTATCTGCGACATCGCCTGCATAGCGGACAACGTTAAATCCTTTTGTAGAACCCTTTAAACTGGCTCCCGAAACGGCATCGAATTTGTCCTGCACTGTTGCTTCTTTTCCGAGCGTCCAATTAAAATAATTAGACTCATAATCTTGTTTGGCAATGTTCATTCTAAAGTCGATTTTAACATCGGTTGCAGCATCGGAAGCTTTAGCATCGGAAGCCCCGGAGGCAAACGAAAGAACACTGGTCAAAAAAAGAACCGATAATATGAAAGTAAATTTTTTCATATTCTCTCCTCCTAAAAGAAAATTTCGGATATTCCTGTAAATGTTTGCGATGCATAACATTTACATATCAGTGCATAGCATAGCGAATTTTTTATCAAAAGTAAAGGTATATTAGCTAAGGCCAATATGAAACATGGATCGGATATTTCATGTGTAACTTTGTATTTTAAATGAGTTCCTATTCGTTTTTTTATTCCCTTCCGTAAAAACGCTAAACAGTTACTCCGTTTTTTAAGCATATATCATTGAGACTACATCCTGCACAGTCGGGATTACGGGCTTTACAAACATACCGACCGTGCAACAGTATCCAATGATGGGCATCCAGCAAAAATTCTTCGGGCGTTATGCGCAGTAAATCTTGTTCTACTTCCAGCGGAGTTGTTCCGCTCGACAGTCCGATACGAGGGGCAGTACGCAGGATATGCGTGTCAACCGCTATTGCAGGTTCGCCGAAACCTACGTTGAGCACAACATTTGCCGTTTTCCGCCCGACTCCCGGAAGGCTTTCCAATGCAGCACGGTCATGCGGTACCTCAGAATGATATTGGTCTATCAGAATTTTGCTAAGCGCGATAATCCGCTTTGCCTTTGTCGGATATAAATTGATGGAATTGATATAGCCTTTCAAGCCTTCTTCGCCGAGCGCAACCATTTGTTCCGGCATATCGACTTTTTCAAAAAGAGGCGCAGTAGCTTTATTTACCCCGACATCGGTCGCCTGCGCGGAAAGCACCACGGCAACCAGCAGCGTATAGACATTTTTCCAATGCAGCTCGCTCCGCGGATTGGGATTTTCCAGCCGCAACCGTTCATACACTGTGTACACCGCATCGGCGGGAAGCAATCGTATCGTAGAATCCATAATCTTATTCAGTCTCGGCTATTCATTTTCGATAATAATTTGACACATCCTCATAACCTGCAGCGCCGCCTTGTGATTTTCGGGAGTTGTCCCCGCACAACAAGCGGCATCGACATGAATGGGGACTTCGGGAAAAAAGGCTTTTAACAACAGCGCATTCGACACAACACAAATATCCGTGCACAAGCCTATCAATGTAATAGAATGAATCGGTGTTTTTTCATTTAAAGTTTTTAAGGCTTCCGCCAGCGAAAGTGAACCGAAGGTCGGCTTTTCATAGACTTGATCGGTCATGAGTTTTTTTACCGGAGCAACAAGTTCCCATCCTTCCGTGTTTTTTATGCAATGCTGAACAGGTAAAAACGTTCCTTCTTGAGATTGCAAATAAGAACTTGGGTGCGTATCCTGCGTAAAGACAATGTGCCCCTTAAAGGTCTCAATCTTTTTTACGGCATTTTGCACAATCGCCTGCGCTTCTTTTGTCCCCAAACTCCCGCTGACAAAATCATTCTGCATATCGATAACAACTAACACATCTTTCACTGAAAATCCTCCGTCAATCCGATATTTTCTCGCATAGAGGCATCGCTAAACCCCCTGTTAGATTTTTAAAGACGCCATGTACTGATGCATACATTCTCATATATAATTTTCTATCGTTTATTTCAAGTCAAGACGACCGCATTAAAAATATTTTTAGCGGTGGCCTTCCTTCTGTGCGAAATTTTGCCTAAAATTTCGCACATTTTTCCAGCAAATGGGTAAACGCATCAGGCAGGGTAGATAAAAATCGCGAAAAAATTGAGACTATGAGACCATTTGAACCGCGAAGAGGTTCAACTCTGGTCGAATAGTATCAATTTTTCCGCGGGGTATTAAAAAAACGGCCGGATGCGTTTCCCTTCACCCTTCGGCCTTGAACTTGCATAATTGCCCGAACCGCTTTATAGTATATCATAACATGAAAAAGTATATTTTATCATTCGATCAGGGAACAACCAGTTCCCGTGCTATTTTATTTGATAAAGCCGGTACGATTATCGCTACTGCACAACAGGAATTCACCCAGATTTTCCCCAAGTCCGGATGGGTGGAACACGATGCCATGGAAATTTGGGGGACACAGAGCGGTGTTGCCCGGCAAGTATTGGAAGAAACCGGAACGCGCCCCGATGAGGTCGCGGCAATCGGGATTACCAATCAACGCGAAACCACCGTCGTGTGGGATAAGAATACCGGAAAGCCCGTATACAATGCGATTGTGTGGCAATGCCGCCGTACCGCTTCCATCTGTGATGAACTTAAAGCAAAGGGATGGACGGATACGATACGGGAAAAGACAGGCCTGATTATCGACGCCTATTTTTCCGGCACGAAAATAAAATGGATACTCGATAATGTCGCGGGAGCACGCGAGCGGGCGAAACGGGGCGAGCTGCTGTTCGGGAATATCGACACGTGGCTTATCTGGAATTTAACCCGCGGCAAGGTACACGTTACCGACTACAGTAATGCATCCCGCACCATGCTATTTAACATCAACACTCTACAATGGGATGATGAAATTCTTACGGAACTGAATATTCCGCGTTCAATGCTGCCGGAGGTAAAACCGTCGAGCTGCGTGTA
>CAUPUT010000051.1:0-9116 GCA_963514615.1 uncultured Treponema sp. | reverse complement strand
GCGGGGTTTGTGCAAGATCAAGGACTTGCGGATTTCCCGTTACATCTTTTCCGAGAGCAACAGGGATCGCCATCTTAGCGGCTTCCGGCAAATCGGTTTCTATCAGTTCCCGAAAGCTGACAATCGAACGCTTCTTGTTGGGGACTTCGATGCCGACTGCATGTTTTCCCGGTATGGGTGCGACAATACGGACGCTGGAAGCAGCAAGACGCAATGCGATATTATCCTGTAGATTGGTAATCTTCGACAGTTTGATGCCCGGCGAAGGAAGCATCTCGAACATCGTTACAACAGGGCCTTTACGGATACCGGTGATGGACACATCGATTTTAAATTCGTTAAAAGTCGATTTCAGCATGAGTGCAGCTCGCCTTGTCGCATCGTCCACAATCCAATATTCGCCGTCGGGATAGTTCGTTAAAAGGTCAAACGGAATGGCATATTTTTTCCGCGGCAGTGGGGGAGGTGCCGGTTTCGCGGGAATGAGCGGTACGGTTTGCTTGACGGTTTCCAAGAACATATCGTCGTCATCCGGTACGCTGCTTTCTTCGTCGATTTCACTTTCCGTTTCGTCACTTTCAGCAGCTGTTTCGACTTCGCTGCTTGCAATGTTATCCTCATCTCGCGTATCGAAATCGTTAATCGCAACACCTAATTCTGCAGTATTTTCATCCGGTATGAGCGCTGTTTCGGCACCGATATCGGTTTCCGAATCGATAACTACCATTGTATCGAGCAAATCCGAGCGTCCGTTCGGCAGCGGTACGCCGTTTACAAAAACAAGCGGCCTCTCAGGTTCTACTTGAACGGCAGCGGCTGCAGAGTTCTCCGGCGCGGTCGCAGTTTCTTCTTCCAACGAAGCGGCTGCGGAGACAGGACTATCCGTCGAAGCAGGCGTGCTCTCAACCGGCGGCATAGAGGATGCTTCCGGTACGGCAGCCGTTGCTACGGTTATATCCGACTGTGATATCGGTTCCGCCGTTATATCGGTATCCGAAAAATCACTCTCCGTTTGAGAGACATCTGCTATAGTTTCATTTTCCGAAATTGTTTCTTCCGGAATAATATCCATTTGAGAAACAGTATCTGCGACTCCTTCGGATGATTGCGGACCCGGTTGTTCTGCCGCCTCATTCGTATCCGGCGGTATAGACATCGCGTCTTCTTCCGGCAGCTGGGGAGCAGCCTGCGCATCGGAATAACCGGTTTGTTTAATGCGCTCAACGGGAGCGGTGATTTCTTCCAAACTTGCAAACAGATTGTTCGGATCAGAGGGATCAAATACAGGACGAATAGCCTCTTCTTCTCGCATATCCATAACTGCCGATAACGGGGTTGACAGCGGGAGGGGCTTCTCTGCTATCAATATCGTATCCTGTTCCGGTTCAGGGGTTTTAACCTCGACCTCCTGCTCGGAAAACTCAGAACTCAAGTCTTCATCATCGACCTTTTCCAGTAACGGCAGTTCTTCTTCTGCAACCGGCGATTCAGCGCTGTTTTCCGGTTGAATCGGCAGAATCTGCTCACGCTGCAGTATTTCGCTTTGCGCATCTGCAATGTCCGAAATACCGGTTCCGGTTGCCTCGCAGGGAATACCGTCCGATTCTGCGGCGGCATCCGGTTTAGGAATATCGTCAACCTTTTGGGAATGAGCTTGTTGCACCCGCTGCAGACTCAATAGCTCATCTGCCGCTTCTTTCGGCAAAGAAGTTTCCTCGGTATCCGTATCCGACGTATGTGCCTGCGTAGATAATGCTTCGGTCGTTGTATCTTCCGGTAAAGCCGACACTTCCTCTGTGTCCGTATCGTCGCCTTTCGTTTCATTATCTTTGGAAACGACATCATCTTCAGAGATATTTTGTAGAGATGATCGATAGCCGGATAGCTTTTCACTTAGCGTTAACATCAAAAAGATTTCAAAACAGATAAGCAGCAACGCGCAAAGCAGTATCGAAACAGTTACAAAATGTCGGATAAGAGGAATCGAAACGGACGGGACAAAAGCATAGATCATCCGCTCGCCGATAATTGCGGTAACAAAATAGAGCGGCACACCGAGTAGTACGGCTTTGGATTCGCGCGACCAACCGGGGATAAGCAGTAATACCGCCCCATATAAAAAGAGAAGCGGAATCAAAAAAGAAGAAAATCCGTACACGGAAAAGACTCGTTTTCCCATCGCAAACAACGCATAGTGCGGTGGAGTAAGTCCTGCAACCGGCAAAAAAATGCCAAGTGTTACTACAATACCGGCGCAAAAAAACAACGCGCTCAAAATGACCGCTAAAACTCTAAATCGATTATCTCTATTTCCCATCACTATTATTTCCCCTCCCTTCTGTGGGAAATTTTAAGGAATAAAATTTCCCACATTTTTTTTCGGTAAGCGGGCAAATGCATCAGGCAGAGTAGATAAAAAGCTCAGAATAAAAGTTTGTGACTTTTAAACATCAGCTTTCCGTTAGCCTTTTGAAAATAGCCAGTCCAGTAGTGTACATCCGTGTACACTACTGGACGCGAGTTTTTGCTTTGCAAAAACATCGCGTCTATTTGGAACCACCGCCCTCCTTGGCGGTTTTGATACGTTGAGCAGCGGCAAGGATGCCGCTCGTATTAAGCAGAAACAAGTTTGACAATGCTCAAACTTGTGTTCAACGAAGTACATGGACGTACTTCGTTGAACGTGCAACGCCGTAGACGGTATGCATATTTTCAAAAGTACCTGATGCGTTTACCCGCAGCCCTATAGTTGAAAAATGCCGACTGCTCCGAATAATATAATCCCCGCGGGGATAAGATAGTAGGCAAAGAGGCCGAGCTTCCCCCCTTTTATCAACTTGAGTAAAAAGGTCAATGCGAAAAAGCCTACGATGAAAGCGGTCAACATTCCTGCAATCAGCGCAGCGATGCCGATTGAACCGCTTATGGTATCGGCTGATTTCAGTTCAAAGATAAACGCGGCGAGGATGGCCGGAATGGAAAGGAGAAAAGAATATTCTCCTGCCCTTTCGCGGCTTATGCCCGTTAAAAGAGCTGCTGCGATGGTAGAACCGGAACGAGAAATACCCGGAAGTACGCCGATACCCTGCGCTGCGCCGATAATCACCGCCTGCAGCACAGACGGCACAGCAACATTTTTTTTCGATTGTAGTTTTGTTGAAAGTAAAAGCACAACGCCGGTAATGATAAAACAGACTGCAATAAACAACATATTTTTTGCCTGCACAACATCTTTTAAGACAATACCGATAACGCCGGTAACGACTGTAGAAATGAGCAGTGCACCGATTAGTTTAAGATCTGCGCTGTCTTCTACCGTATTTTTTCTTATGATACACCTGCCGAGTACGGTCAAAAGCCGCCATATCTGTTTATAAAACACAATGCAGACTGCTCCGAGGGTTGCGATATGCAATAGAATATCAAAAATGATGGGAATATCGGTGTGTCCTAAAAAATATTCGGCTACGGCGAGATGCCCTGAGCTTGAAATAGGAAGAAATTCGGCAATCCCTTGAACGGCGCCGAGAAAAATTGCTTGTATAATCGTCATAACAGTTCCTTCTATTTATAATGATGTCCTATTCTTAATGTTGCTGCGCATTCGGGAAAAACAAGAGTACAATATCCTCCGGTTTTTCGGAATAGTAAAGCACCCCGTATACCGCTGCTGCGGACAGTATTTTTCGTCCGTAATCTCGTGTTTCGGCATATTCCAAACTTTCCAAAAAGAGATCGTCCGGCAGACCTTGTGCCTTTTTTTGCCACCCTCGAACGCGCGATATACCTGCATTATACGCAAAGCAGGCCGGCATAATACGGTTATCGGATCGGCGGATCATTTCTGCAAGGTAATATGCGCCGAATCTGATATTTGTTTCGGGATCGGTAAGACTGTAATCTGTAACCTTTAACTTCTTTGCGATATCCGAAGCTGTAGCGGGCATTAGCTGTGTAAGACCAACCGCGCCTGCCCCTGATACAACCTGATACTGAAAAAAACTCTCGCTTCTTATTAATGCATACAAAAGGTATTCCGGCAGTCGATATTCGGCGGCATATTTCGATACGGTTTCGATCCACGGTCGAGGATACAAGAGCTCAAGCTGCTCCTTTGTTGCCGCATCTTCCTGATTTCTTAATGAGAAGCGGATAACCCGTATCGAATCGGCATAGCGGCCTTCATCAGCCAATGTGCGGGCGATTTGCAGCGCTTCTTCGGCGGAAATCGACGGATACACGGCAACAATGCGGGGATAGACCATATCGTATAAGCCGAAATGAAGTAAGCCGTCGATATATGTTTGCGCCTCTTGGGTGGAAAATTCACCGAATTGGGCTTGTCGGCGCTCACCGAATTGTGTTTGTACGCCGTTAGTTTGCGTGCTGCCTGTTTGTATGCGTACTGCCGGTTGTACTTGTGCACCGCCGGACTGCGGCCGTCCATTGCCCGCACTGCGGAGTTGAAATGTATCCTCTAACAGTTGGCTATCGCCCAGCTGATATGCGGCCATAATCCGATAGTAAAGCGCATCATGCGATTCTCCGGCGGCTTCTTGCAATAACTGTGCCGTTTTGTCCGGCGGGAGATGTCCTGCGCAGGCAAGTGTATAGGCAACGGCAGCTTGTTGCTCCGGCATATTCGTTTTTACCAGCACAGCATAGAGAGCTTCTAAGTTTTTCCAGTCTTTTGCTGTAGTCAGCTGCGCCCGTAACGATTGTATCAAATCGGCATACCATGCGGAATTTTTCCAGCGGGTTGCCGTATCCGCTAATGCAGCAAGGTAACGGGGCAGCCCCTGTGTCTTTACGGTATCCAAATAATACCAGAATGATGCATCAAGATCGGCATCGGTGTCGGCCAGTTCCGCTGCCTGCAAAAAAAGCGTTGCAGCACGCTCTTGTTGTTCCATGCCCCCGATTTTTGCCCTGCTGCGAGCCTCGTAGAATGAAGCATAAAAAAGACACCGTCGTGTATCAACCCCTGAAGGTTGCCCGTTTGTAGCGGCGCTTCGCACCTGCGTTGCAAAATTTTTAAAAAATGCCGCAGCATCGGCAACGTTTTCGGCACCGTAAACGCCCGCCTTGCCGATATCGGAAAGCAGTGCGGGAGAGAAGATGCCTGCAAACGTATGCTCTATGCCGAAAGCCTCTTGTACGAAACTCCATGCTTCCCCATAGCGTTTTTCAAAAACTGCTATGCGGGCTTCGGCGAGCTTATGCAAAAACGGAGACATGTCCTTACCGAATTGAGGAAAGGCATTGACAAGCTCCACCGTTAGCGGGCCGGTAAGATATAGTGTTTCCGGTGCTCGCGTAATGTTGTCGTAAGCGCCTGTTTGCAAAAGGAGCCGAATTTCCAATAGCGATAATCGCTCTTTTTCACCCTGTGCCGTACCTTCTTGTACGAATACAGCAGGCGTTCCGGCAAGTTCCTGCAAGCGTTTTTCAACCGATTGCAGCCGTTCGGCAGGTGTACCCGTTTCGTATAATTCTTCGCGGCACAGACGATTCAGCGGCGATTCGTATAGTTTTTCCCCTTGTGTAAAGTAAAAACGAGCCGCTTGTTCGTAACCTGCACGTTTCAGGTGTAAACCTACATAATAGGCGCTGCCGTGTCCCATCATTTTGACACTACGGTATGTTACGTTATCGGCTTTTAAAAAGAAATCGTAATTTCCTGCTTTTAAATCTTTTAATAAAACAGCACCTTTATCGGCTGCACAAGCTACAACGGAAGCTACAAAGAAGAGCAGAGCAAAGAAGGAAATACGAAACAAAAAAAAAGACAAGCAAGAGCGCGGAAAACGTTCTTGCTTGTCGTGTAGTATCTTACTGTGGAGGAATTTCAATATAGGTTCCCGAAATGATTAAATCAGGATTTTTCAGTTTGTTGTGTGTTGCAATCTTTGTATACAGCCACGGATTGCGATAATACGTTTCGGATAGATCCCAAAGTGTATCACCCCAACGAAGCTTATATCGGATTGCTTTCTGTGCAGATACGGAGGCAGCCGGTTCTTTTACCGCAGGCTTAGTCTGCTGAACAGGCGTTTCTTGTTTTACCGGTTGTTCCTCCTGGACAAGCTGCGACGGCACCGATTGCTCTATTGGAGCGGAGCCTGTCGGTTGAGGAGCAGGCGGTTCGGTTACCGGTTCTTCTGCAGGTAGCGAAGGCGCAGGTACGGGATCGACAGATTCTTGGGTCGGCGATTTTTCCGACGGTATGACTGTCGTTGTATCAGGCTGTATGGCCATAGGATGCTCTTCTTCAGCAAGATTTTTTTTAGTTAACAACAAAATACCAAGAACTAGGGCGGCAATACCAAGCAAAATAAGGATGACTAAAAGCCAAACAGGTATGCCTCGTCTCGGATGCTGTTCTTCTTCATCTTCGTCCGTATAAAAAGTTGAAGCAGAAAATTCATGTTGCGTACCGAAGTCATCGTCGATATTTGTATTACTTGCAGAAAGATCAATATCGGCATCAGCTGTTTCCGAACTTAAATCAAAATCAAGATCGTCAAATGCTTGATCTGCAAACGTTTCCAACGATACCTTCAATGCCTGACGGGAACCGGAATCTTTATCGACAGCTTCAGCCGAAAGATTTTTGTCTTCATCGAGTGCTAACTGTAATTCGATTGTCGGATCACCGGCGGCTTTCTCCTGAATATCTTCAACGATTAACGATCCGATATACAGGGGGTCGGAAGCATCATCTTCTTTTTTGAATAAATTAATTTGTACGCTTCGTTGATTATCGCGTACTGTAGTTAGTTCAAGCGTTTCAGAGGCGGAGAAATCGTCGTCCATAATGGGAAAGAACGTCCCATCTGCGAGTTTTATGCCTATTTTAGCTGCCATTATACTGCTCCTTCTATCTAAGACCTTACTTTTATAGTATCGGTATATCTTGGTCAAGACAAAAGGAAATTCCTTTTGAAAATATACGACGCATCTACTGCATCCTATATTTTCAAAAGACTTACGGAAAGGTTTCTCTGTTTCTGCAACTGTTGACAGGTGATAAGTTTAACCCTATCATACCTATACGTTTTTAAAGGTTTCAACTTTTAAAGACTTTTAACGGATGTACAGGTGGATACGATACAAATAAAAGAAGAGAAACTGCATGACAATATTGTAATCGGCGTATGCCTCTCGTTAGTGGGGGGCTTCTTGGACGCATATTCTTACCTCTTAAAGGGTAAGGTATTTGCGAACGCGCAAACCGGTAATGTCGTACTGCTATTCATCTCGACCGCTAATCGGGAGCTCCATAAGTCCCTTAAATATATCATACCAATTATTACCTTTGCATTCGGTATATTTATCTCTGAATTTCTAAAAAGCAAGCATTATGTCAAAAATTACACCCGAATGGTTATAGTATTGGTATTTGAAGTATTGGTTATCGCTGCAATCGGATTAACCGGCTCTTATTTCCGGCATGATATTATCAATTCCGTTATTTCTTTTGTTGCAGCACTTCAAGTAGCTAACTTTGATAAGGTTGATGGTAACCCGATTGCGACGACAATGATTACCGGAAACTTAAAAAGCAGTATGATAAACCTTGCAAAATATCGGACGACAAAAGACGTAAAATATCTATATTCGTTTTTTAAATATATTCTTATTATTGTAAGTTTCGGGATTGGGGTCGCAGTCGGATTTATTACAATAAAATACTATGCGGAAAAATCGATTTTGCTGTGTGAAATATTTATTGTTATTGCCTTTATGATGCTTCAAAGAGAAGAGAGGTGCTGTGTATGATATATACCGAAAAAAATTTTTTCTTAAAAGCAAGCCGCTTGTGTACATTACGAAGTGCGGCCCCTTCGGACGCAGCTGCAATGATCGAATTTTTGCGAATAAGTAATGAAGAAACCTATTTTATGATGCGTTATCCCGAAGAAATTACGCTTACCGAAGAGGAAGAAACAACGATCTTAAAAAACTGGGAAGCGCAGCCGAATAAATTACTGCTGCTGGCTTTGATAGACGGAGAGATTGTCGGCAGCTGCGGTATTACCCCTGTTGCCGAACATCTTAAAACACAGCACCGCGGACGTTTCGGTATTTCCGTAAAACAAGATTACTGGGGGAGTGGTATCGGAAGCCTGCTCTTACAGGAGATTCTATCTTTTGCAAAAAAGAACGGGATTAAGCAAATTGAACTTGGGGTTTATTCCGATAATCTGCGGGCACAAAAGCTCTATGAACGCTTCGGCTTTACCGAATGGGGGCGACTACCCAATGCATACAAATTAAAAGACGGCAGCTATCGGGATGAAATCAATATGGCGCTGACTTTCAATGACGATTAACGTTTTTAAAGTCTGCTGCCATATAAAAGTAAGTCTTCTAAAGAGCGGTGATTGCTGCTATCAAACCGAAAATGACGCCGGGGGCATTTGCTGCAGCAAGCGGGTAATCCCTTTTATCTTTCAGCAATGCATATAAAACCCATATTGTACAATTGAAGGCTGCTGCCAAAGGTTGAAGGAAAATGGTTTTGTTTCCGTTTAAGTTGCCCATAATCTGAGGTATATAGGATATGTACATGGCAACCGATAACGCCGTTCCTATCCAACCGATAATCTTTAATTTATTTTCGCTCATGGCGGCTCCTTATGTATCAATTCATAATTATAAATTGATTGGTTTACTATATCCGTTTCATATCGATTATGCAACATTCCGTATTCAAGCATCAGGGGAATTACATGGGATACTTTTTTGAATATCTTTACAGAATAATGAAGGATGCTCAAATAGGATATCTCACTCATTCGGCTGATTGAGTTTTTCCGTAATTTCCTTTATTTTTGCCGAATGTGCAAGCACATAGAGAATATCGCTTTTTTGAATAACGGTATCACCTTTCGGAAAGATAATTTTTCCATCCCGTACGATTGAACTGATGAGCGTATCCTTATCAAGATGCAGATCGCTGATTTTCTGACCGATGCTGCCGGAGTGGTTCTCAATATAAATATCGAAGATATCAATGTCGCTTGCTTTAAGCGAATACAGCTCGACCGAATACAGTGATTCCGGTTTTTTGGGATTGGTAAATTTCAAGAGCCGAGCAAGAGGAGCAAGCG
>CAUPUT010000050.1:0-9231 GCA_963514615.1 uncultured Treponema sp. | reverse complement strand
GGTCGTACGGTTCAGGTTACGGCGGAAATGCCTTGCTGGGCAAAAAATGCTTTGCACTGCGTATCGCTTCCGTGCTTGCGCGGGATGAAGGCTGGCTGGCCGAGCACATGCTTATCTTAAAAATTACCAATCCCGAAGGAAAATCAAAGTATATCACCGGCGCTTTCCCCTCCGCTTGCGGCAAAACAAACCTCGCGATGCTTATTCCCACCATTCCCGGATGGAAGGTTGAAACCGTTGGAGACGACATCGCGTGGATGAAGTTCGGTAAGGACGGACGTCTGTATGCCATTAACCCCGAAGCGGGCTTCTTCGGCGTAGCACCGGGAACTTCCGACCAATCCAACAAGAATGCAATGGAATCGATAAAAGAAAACACTATCTTTACCAACTGCGCCTTAACGGAAGACGGGGATATATGGTGGGAACAGATCGGCTATCCTGCAAAGGGCAAATTGATAGACTGGAAGAATAATGCTCGTGAGGCGCTGCCGACGGATAAAAGTCCGAAAGGCGAAGAATTTGCGCATCCGAATGCCCGCTTTACCGCGCCTGCCAAGCAGTGCCCGGCGATTGCAAACGAATGGGAAGATCCCAAAGGTGTCCCGATTTCCGCATTCTTGTTCGGCGGCCGCCGTCCCAGCACCATCCCGCTGGTACACCAATCCCGCGATTGGAACCACGGTGTATTCCTCGGCTCGATTGTCGGCTCGGAAATTACCGCCGCAGCGCTCGACCTAAAAGTCGGCAGCATCCGCCGCGATCCGTTTGCGATGCTCCCCTTCTGCGGGTACAACATGGGCGACTACTTCCAACACTGGATCAACATCGGTAAAAAATCGACAGCAGACAAACTACCCAAGATTTTCTACGTCAACTGGTTCCGCAAGGATTCAAACGGTAACTTTATCTGGCCCGGTTACGGAGAAAACAGCCGTGTGCTCGCATGGATATTCGACCGCTGCGACGGCAAGGATAACGCTGTCGAGACCGCTATCGGTTGGATGCCCAAAGACGGAGCCATCAATACCGAAGGGCTCAATGTATCAAAAGAGCAAATGAAGGAAATCCTTTCGGTAGATACCGAAGGCTGGAAGAAAGAAATCGCGGATATCCGCGAGAATCACTATCCTAAATTCGGCAACAAGCTGCCCAAAGAATTGACGGAAGCCTTAAATACGCTGGAAAAACGTCTCAGCTAACCAGCTGAACGGGAACTGTATGGAATCAAAGAAACTGTCCGGAAACTGTTTTATAATCCGCTTTAGCGGATATAATAAATCATTCCTTACAAAAAAAGTCGGCAGGCTTTCGGTTTTTTGACAGTTTCGTTCCCTACTATATATTATATTCGAGAAACTGCCGCACAAAGGAGGAACCGCGATGCAAATTTTTGATACTCATGCCCACATCGGATTATTGTACGACGATCCTCTTGCGCAGTTACGCGCTATTCAAGAAGCAAAACGGGCTTCCGTCGTCAGGATTCTCAGTATTTGCAATAGCTTGCATGACTTTTATTCGGTGTACGAAACACTCAAAGCCGATCAGTCGGTGTATTACGCTATCGGTGTGTCTCCGTCTGAGGTAACGACGCCGGGTAAGGATTGGGCGGCTCAAATCGAAAAAGGATTGCAGTTACCGGGTGTTATTGCCGTCGGTGAAACGGGACTCGATTACTATAAAAAGTACGGAGACCAACGGTCGCAGATCGAGCTGTTTATTACTCAGCTTGAGATAGCGGCAAAAGCAAAAAAGCCGGTCGTTATTCATAATCGAGAGGCTGGACAGGATGTATTGAACATCCTGTCCGAACGGATACCCGAAGCAGGTGGTATTTTGCATTGCTATTCCGAAGACGCCGAGTTTGCGCGGCTTGCACTAAAGCTGCCGCTCTATTTTTCGTTTGCGGGTAATCTTACATACCGGAATGCCCGTAACCTGCACGAAACCGTTCGGATGCTTCCGCTCGATCGCATCTTGGTTGAATCGGAAAGCCCGTTTATACCGCCTGCGCCTTACCGTAAAGAGCGTAATATGCCGGCAAATACCGTTGCGACGGTTCAATGTATGGCAAAGCTTTTAAAGACGGATATTGAAATCTTGGCGGCTCAATTATGGAAGAACAGCTGTAAAGCGTTCAATCTGCCGGAATGAATTGGATGTAAGCGAATTGGACGCAATGGGAACGGACAGCGGACTTTACCGTCCGGTAACAATAGGGAACTTAACGCTTTCCGGTAATATTTTTTTAGCGCCGGTTGCGGGCTATTCCGACAGGAGTTTTCGGTCTATCTGTGTTGATTGGGGGGCGGATTTTACCTATACTGAAATGGTTTCGTCTGAGGCCTATATCCGCAATTCGGCGAAAACGGAAAAGCTTATCGCCCGTGCGCATAACGAACGGCGGTATGCGGTGCAGATATTCGGGGCAAATCCCGATTATATGGCAGGAACCGCTGTACGCATTATTGAACGGTATCATCCCGAATGTATCGATATCAATGCAGGCTGCCCTATGCCGAAAATTACTAAAACGGGGGCAGGTTCCGCATTGATGCGGAATCCCGAAAAGCTCTACGCGGTGGTTAAGGCAGTTAAAGAAGCGGCAGTACAAACCGGATCCGCCGTTCCGGTAACGGTAAAGATACGTTCCGGCTGGTCGCAAGCGGAACTGACATGGAAGGAAGCCGCTGCTGCTGCTGTTGAGGCGGGTGCGGCGGCGCTGACTATTCATCCCCGTACCTGTGTACAGTGCTATAGCGGAACGGCGGATTGGGACATTCTTGCACAGCTTGTGCGGATGATGCATAAACGGGTTCCCGTATTCGGTTCCGGCGACTTGTTTAGTCCGCAGGCAGCACGGGATATGCTTGCCTCAACCGAATGTGCCGGTGTTATGTTTGCACGCGGTGCTATGGGCAATCCCTTTATCTTCAGGCAAACACGAGAATTGCTGCAAACCGATTTATATTCGGAAATAACGCCTGCCGATAAAATCCGAACGGCAAAAAAAGAACTTGCATTGTTGTGCGAAGAAGCAGGCGAACGGACAGCCTGCCGCGAAATGCGCAAGCGGTTTGCCGCCTATACCAAGGGAATTACAGGCGGTGCAAAACTCCGTGAGCAACTGGTGCGGGCAAGCTCTCTTTGCGAGTACGAAAGTATTTTAGAGGGTTTCTAAAAAATTACACGGATGTTTAGAAAAGTTCTTTGGGCACCTCTAAAAACTCGGTTAGATTTTTAGAAGATGCCTCATCAGCAAAGCTGATGACGAGTTTTCGTTTAAGTCATTATATTATAATGACTTAAACGAAAAAACATCGCAAGTTACATCTAAGGGAAAACCGGTGAGCACAGCTCACCTCTAAAAACGGAAGTTTTTAGAAGTTCCCCTTTATAAGCGGGGAATCCGCATATCCATCTAAAAAAGGTGAGGAGCATTATGTTTGATTTTATCAATGCCATTATTACAGCGATAAAAGATTTTTTTGAAGGGCTTTTTTTTTCCTCCTCACCGGAGTATCAAAAGAAACGGCAGCTTAAAACCTATGCGGCAGAACTTAGAAAACTGAATCCGCCGCTGTACCGTACAGGAAAAATACTGCTGCCGGCGTTCGGCGCGCTGCTGTATCAACTGTATCATTTTTTACAGCCGGTAAAAGCCATACTGGATAAAACGGTCAACTCCCCTGATATACGTGCGGCCGAAAAATACCAGGATATCTTTTTTGAAGCGATTTTATCCGAGGAGCAGATAAAGCAGCGCCGAAGTTTTACCTTTCAAGCACGAAGCTCCCTGTTATCAAAATGTAAAAGCTATCAAGAAACGGAGCATAAGCTGCAAGAGCAAATACACGACTTTAAAAATTTTATGCGGGTTTTCACCGTGCCGACTTTTAGAACCCGCGAACAGGAATTGATCAAGCTCTTTTTTCTCTCCGATTTGTGCGACTTTGACTATGCTGCTTTTCTCAATCGGTTTAACAATAACTTACAACTTACTGCAGGTACACCGACTTCGATTTCACAGGATAATTTTGAAGAAGTATTTGCAAAAGATGTGATAAAAAACTTGCTGGACTTCCAATTTATCATACGGAATGTCGCTATTACGCAGACAGCTGTCGATAATATCGTTTTTTTGGCACAGAGTCTGGGAAACTTTACCGACGAAATAGGTGAAAAGCTGGAAAAGACTCTCAGTACCGTCGAAACGCTCCTTGCGAACCGGTTAAAACGGACAACCATACCGATAATCCTGAAGTTGATTAATGATGATCCCAATTTTGAAGAAAAAATAACCGTTTCCGAGTCAAAACCGCTGCAGGAATATGTTGATCGTATGAGTGAGAATTTTCAAGCCGATTCAAAACGTCTTTTAAAAATCACCAAAGAGACCAATATTACCGGTCTAATAGAAAAATGCTTTGGAAGCGACCAGTTAAAACCCTTGGACGGATATAATGATACGGTCAACGATGCTATTCAAAATCTTTCGAATATTTCTTTTGACTGGGTAAAACCGATGCAGCTGTTAAAATCGTTTACCGAAATGTATTTTGAGACTCACTTCAAAACTTTCTTAAGATCTTTGCTGATTGAAGGTTTTTTTGCGAATAAACAGGTCGAAGGACAATATGCGGCAATCTATCGTTCCTGCGAAATGCTATTGGGTAAAATAAAAAATTTTGAACAGCTCTTTAAACCTAAAGGGCAGTGCAATCTTATCGAAATTCAGGGCTACATTGCCGAGATTGAAAAAGGCAAGGATATGAAAAAGCAGCTGCAAAAGATAGTTGAAATTGCCAATATGCAAGCAAAGACAGTCGTGCAAACCGGCAGCAAAGCTTATGCCGATCTCTTTGCTTTTACCGAACACTTACTGGAAGATATAAAGGCTCCTACTCCCGAACTGATTACGAATATAAAAGCGCTTGCCGTCAGTTCTAAGAACAAAGAATCCTTTGCCTGTTTGGAACAAGATAGGCATATCTTTGCCATGTTCCTTGAAATAATGAAAAACTATGCGGTGTTCGGTTCCGTTGAGAAAGGAAAAACCGGAGTCTCCATTCCTACTGCCATACCGAATGCAGTCCCTGTGTCTAACCCGGCGCAAAAGTAGTGTGCTTTATGCAGGGAGCTTATCTGATAAAACTATGATATTCAACACCGTGATATTTCGTAAGATATGTTGCTTGTTCTGTTTGCTCTGTGTCTCCTTACAGCTGTATGCAGACAGTTATTCCGGATCGGATGCAAGCGAAGCATTCATTATTCGTGCACCGGTGTGGGTTTTTCTTGAATCTCAGCCGGGGGTCATGGATAACGACGCACAGGGTAAGTGTTTGCCTCCTCGACAAGCACTTATCGAGTTGTCGAAAACAATCATGGAAGGAATGGTCTACGGGTGGAAATTTTCTTATACTCCCTTTGATAAACGGCGAGCGGTTGCAGAAGAGTTTGAACTGGAACCGCTCCAATCCATCTCTTCGAACGACAGCCGTCTATCCCTTACGGAGCTCCGTCCGGAATATCCGTATCTATATTGTTGGGCGGAATACCGCGTTACCGATGCGATAGCTTTACATAAGACGGAGTGGAGCCGCATCAATTATATTACAGCCAAAGGTTCAGGCAGTGCGGAGCGTAAGATGGAAATAGACGGAGTGCACAAAGCCTATCAAAATGCAGCCCTTGCCGCCGTTAGAGGATATCTACGAAAAAACATTAAAAACAAGCCAAAGACCGTCAGCGGAGAAATGCTAATCAAAGACAACCCCCGGTTGTATGTGTCGGGTGGCAAGTTCACGGCCGAGTTGAGTGTTTATCTATATATACGCGAGGTTATTCCCTACCAAACCTTTTGAAATATACGGCGCATCTACTACATCATACGGTAAAAAAATGTACTCAGAATGTACAACTGTTCATCAGGTTTAACATCCCGATGCTCTGCGTTGTGGTATGTTGATTTTTTTCCGGAGACAATAAAATATCTCTTGCTTAAACGGGCCTTTATATGTTAAATATTAACCTAATATGCTTAGTTATAAAACATCGAAAAAGTATACATATTTGATACGATCTGTCATAGTTGGGGTATGCATTTTTTTTACCGCGGTTCTTTATGCACAGGAGGTGGATCCCCTGCAATCCGCTGTTATTGATACTCCCGCAGAAATACCGTCGGCCGATACGACTGTCGAAGTACCTGTTACGCAAAACTATCGAATCACGGCCGTCCACTACAACATTAAAGGTTTGACACGAAAATATCCGCTTTCACAAGCCGTTCCCGTCGATACCGATCGTATTTTTACTTCGGAAGAAGCATTGCAGCACTACCTTGACGACCTTAAACAACAATTTAAAAATATCCGGGTTATCCAATCGGTTAAAATCGATAGGGAATACGGCGACACGGACGAATACGCGGTAATACCTGTTGTACTTACGATTGCAATAACCGACACGTGGAACTTTATCGCAGTGCCTTACCCTTCTTTTGATTCAAACAGCGGCTTCCAATTAAAGCTGAAAATGCAGGATTTCAATTTTGCCGGAACATTACAACCGTTAAAAGCAGATATAGTATATCGTTCAACCGAAACGGATAATCAGATTATATCATCATCGTTTGATTTTTCATTGCCGTTTAAGGCCGGTGTATTCAATTTGCTATGGGACAACCGTTTTCAGATTGTCTCTGCGTTTGATAAATTCCCTAAAATAAATATCGGTACCGGGTTGGAAGCGTCACACAAATTTAATAAACATGTATCATTGGTGTTCGGGCTTTCCTCCGAACTGGCAATTAATGATCGCTCATCAAGTCAAATATCCGCTACAAATTCAAAAGAAGAAAATTCCGGCTCCGGTTCTTCTGAAGCTCAAACCGAAACGGCAAAGCCGACCAAGTTGGGATATTTATATCCTAACGATCGATATTATTTTAAGACAACTTTTTATCTCAGCTCTCCTGTCATGATTACTGAAGTAAAAAACTTCGGCGCGCTTGTATGGACACCCTCGATAAGTCTGGCAGGAAATTGGGCATTTGACGGCATCCAGGCGAACGATCTTAAAACGTGGTCATTTAATTGGGGGCATGCTCTGTCTCTTTCAAGAGTGAATTGGGAGTCTAATTTTAGAAAAGGTATTTCCTTATCGATCAGCAATACATACGCTTACCAATTTTACAGTAAACATAAGATGACTACAGGTTTTAAAACTTCGTTAGCGGGATACTATTCGTTTATAAATCGTGTCGGTATATATGGTCGGGCGCAGTTTTTTTACCATCTGTTCGGGGCTACAAGCACACAAGCGGGATCCGATCTTCGCGGTATTTTAAATAAACGAATTGACACGGATACGGCCTTTACTTTTAACTTCGATATTCCCATTCGGATCGCTACATTGGACTTTCAAACTATTACCGGTGTTGCATGGATGCGATTTTTCAATTGCGATATTCAGTTTATTCCCTTCCTCGATATGGCGTTGGTGCATGACAGCAAAACGGGGCGATACTATCATCCTGTAGACGGATGGTATGCCGGAGGGATGGAGGTTATCGTGTATCCTGAAAAAATGCGGAGTATTTACGTTAGAGCCAGCCTTGGGGTCGATTTAAGGGAAGTGAAAAATCTTTCCGGTCTCAAAGGAAAAGCAAAGCGTGACGGAGAATCGATTACAGAAATCTTTATCGGAATAGGTGTGCACTATTAACGGTGCCGGGGGGAAACAATACATTTTGATGCACAGCGTCTACCCGCTTCGCATGTCGAATCAACGGGGGCGCTTATACCAATCCGATACACGCCGATTGAGCGATTGCGGTTTTTCATCGTCGGAAAGTGTTCGTGTCTGATCCCGTAAATAAGGAAAAATAATCTCTTTTTTAAGCAGCTCCCAATTATGAGGCAAGATATGAGGAGCGGAGAAGTCCTCGGTTTGCGGCAAATGCTTGAGTAAAAGAGGGTAATACACGGGGAAAATATTTTCAGTTACATTCTTTAAAGAAGAAAAGCCTCCTGCCAATCCGAAAGAGGCGGCAATCATATTATCTGTTTGAGAGCGTGCAAGCAGTTTTTTTTGATTTTCTTCATTAAAAAACCACAGCAGAAAGGCTTGCGCAGCGGCTTTATTTTTTGCTTTCTTGCAAATTCCCGCATAGATGATATTATCCTGCAGAGGCGTTTTGCCGTTATAATTCAGCCATCGGTAGTCGAGCGATTTTAATCTTTCGTTATTTAACGAAAATAGTTTATCGCTCGGCAAATACCAAAACAGGCATCGTCCATTTGTGATGAGCGTATACGGCGGATCGTAGAGATATTTGAATTTAAATTCATCTTCGGCCGCAGCTGTCGTATTAATCTCTTCCGACCAGCGGCGCGTATAGTCGATCAATTCCTGTAAGGCCTTATCGTTCCACAAAAAGAAGTTCTTTGTTTCTTCAAAAGCCACATCAAACCCTTGGGCACTGATATAGAGAAAATCGGTATCCCATCGAGGAGAAAATCCCATTTTAGTATATTCCGATCCGCTCTTTGTATTATATGCGATTGAAAGCTTTCGCATTTCTTCAAGCGAAAGCGTAAAATTTGTCTTTACTATATTTTTCTGCGATGCGGAAAAGATAACGGTCGGTAAATTAAAGCTTACAGGCAAGAGGTATTGAGCACCGTTGATACTCCCTAACTCAAATAATAACGGGTAAAAGATAGTGGGGGCGATTTTTCGGTTAGACAGCAGAGCGTCTAATTTGCTGAATTTTACCCTCGCTGCATCGCCTCTTAGCCATGGGCCGATGACAATATCGGGCTGTTCGGAATCATCTATCAACGCTTCCGAAGGATTCTCTCTATAACTGACAATGATTTTATAACGGCTTTGAGCGCTGTTAAAGGCTTCGCAATAAGAAATAAATTCGGTACGATCCGTCAAAATAACGGCAATCGAATCTTCGGCATTTTTACAAGTAGAAAGCATACAGCACGCGAGCGCTGCGACAAAAAGGAATTTTTTCATACCCGTTTATTATGACGACAATAAGGGCATTGTCAACAACTTGATGCGTTTGTTCTTAGATTTGCGAATAATTCTTATTTATTTTATGGCAAAAAATAAAAACCTCGTTTATACTTATAAATAATAGAACAACGCTCAAATCTCAGTGTGTTCATAGATACTTCTCTCGGTTTTTGCGGAATGCGCCTCTGC
>CAUPUT010000049.1:0-9307 GCA_963514615.1 uncultured Treponema sp. | reverse complement strand
CCTAAAATATTTCTGGGGCGGTTGCCTTGTGGAATTACACTGGTAACAAACGGAAAGTTTCAGTATACTGAAAAAATGAGTGAATTGATACAACCGAAAGTTCTTAAAGGATTTAGAGATTTTTTACCGCGCGACGAAATACGGCGGGCTCTTTTAATCGAAACCGTTACCAATGTATTTAGAAATGCTGGGTTTGTACCCATCGACACCCCCGCTTTGGAATATTCCGAAGTGCTGTTGCGCAAAAGCAACGGGGAAACCGAAAAGCAAGTATTCCGTTTTAATGATAACGGCGGACGCGACATTGCGCTCCGTTTTGATCTGACCGTCCCCTTTGCCCGCTTTATTGCGGAGCACTACAGCGAATTATATTTTCCGTTTAAGCGATATCATATTGCAAAAGTCTGGCGCGGCGAAAAACCGCAGGCGGGACGTTACCGCGAGTTTATTCAATGCGATTTTGACAGCGTCGGTTCGGACTGTGCCTATACCGATTTTGAAATCCTGAAAGTTATGTATAACGCCCTCAAAGCGCTCGGCGTTACAAACTTCCGTATTCATATTTCGCACCGCGGCATATTCAACCGGTTTTTGGACAGGCTGGAGCTCAAGGATAAAAGTGAAGACATTCTCCGCATTGTCGATAAATTGGCAAAAATCGGTAAGGAAGCAGTAATTGAACAACTTGCGGAAATTGCCGGAGCCGAAAAGGCTGAAAAAATCGTGCAATACGGCAGCGGCCTTTCGGCAGGCGCCGATTTTGAAACAATCCTTGCGCACATAGAAGCACTTGCTGGAGGCGCCGCCCCCGATACCGGCCGCTTACGAGACGTATATCAGCTCCTATGCGATGCAGGTATCGCGGACAGCTTCATACTCGACCCCTCCATTACACGCGGCCTTGACTACTACACCGGCATTGTGTACGAAACCTTTTTAATCGACCTTCCGCAGCTCGGATCGGTTTGTTCCGGCGGCCGCTACGATAATTTAACGGGACTCTATATGAAGGATACGGTGAGCGGGGTCGGCGCTTCGATCGGGCTTGACCGTCTTCTCGCAGGATTGGAGCAGCTCGGCATCGGGTCAAAAGAGGCCGGTTTTATCGACGCAATCGTATTTTACGAGAAAGGCAACTCCATCCGCCTGAACAGCGTAGCGGCGAGTTATCTGGAACAATACGGCTGCCGTGTAGAAGTATTCCCCGAACCTAAGAAGATACAGCAGCAGTACGGCTATGCCGAAAAGAAAGGCATAGACTGGGGGCTTTTTATCGAGCCGCTGCCGGAAGGTTCCGATAGCAACAGCGAACTAAACGGCGCCTCCGTTTCTCCGGCATCGCAGAACTGTGCCGAAATGCCGGTGCGCCTTAAACACCTGCCGAGCCGGACGGAAACCCATCTATTATTAAAAGATGTTCCGGCATCTCTAAAAGGCGGTAAAAAATGATTATTGCGATAGACGGCCCGGCAGGTTCGGGCAAAAGCACCATTGCCAAGATGATTGCGGCGGATTTTGGTTTTACCTTTATGAATACCGGCAGCTTTTACCGTGCGCTCACCCTCGCAGTGCTCCGCTCATTAGGCGGGAATGAAAGCGGCGCCGACGCAGCAAAACCGGATTTGGAAAACGAGGCAAAGTGGACGGACTTTGCAAAAACCGTATCGCTTGAATATAAGCGGGACGGAATGTATTTAGACGGCTCCTGCGTAGAAGCATATCTCCGCAGCGATGCTGTGGAATCGTTTGTCGCCTCGCTCTCTGCGATTGTACCCATTCGGCATCTTATCAATAAAAAAATCCGTGCCGCTGCGGCAAAACTGAACATCGTCTGTGAAGGCCGGGATATGACCACCGTCGTCTTTCCCGACGCCGAATGCAAGGTCTACCTCGACGCTTCCGCTGATGCACGCGCACGGCGCCGCTTTGAGCAAGGTACCAGCAATCTCTCGAAAGCCGAAATACGGAAAAGCATTGAAGAGCGGGATACTATCGATCGGAATAAAAAAGAAGGCAGTTTAAAAATTGCCCAAGACGCTTTCTATTTAGATACATCGGACTTGACCATAATGCAGGTTTGTGAGAAAATAAAAGACAAAATACACGATAAAGGGTTGTTTATGGAAAAGAAGGAAGTGGCAATGGATGCAGTTACAAATTCCGATCAAAGCATCCAAACACAATTACCAGAGGAGTATTTAAATTTTGAATCTCCTGAAGTCGGAACATTAAAAGAAGGCTGTATTATTGCGATAACCGATGATTCGGTTTTTATTGACGTTGGCGGTAAATCGGAAGGGCGTGTTTCACGCGAAGAATTTACCGAAGAACCTCAGATCGGCGATACCGTACAGGTGTATATCGAAAAGACTGAGGCAACAGACGGTAGACTGATTATCTCTAAACAGAAAGCAGACCGCAATATCCTACGCAAAGAACTGCAAGATGCATACCGAAACAAGACCCCTGTAACGGGTACCATCACAAAGCTTGTAAACAAGAGCGGTTATGATGTCGATCTCGGTGCTAATATGATTGCTTTCTTGCCAATCAGTCAGGCGGCCGCTCAAAAAGTAGATAAACCTGAATCACTGTTAGGTGAAAAGGATTCCTTCTATATTGAAAAGATGGTGTGTGACCGCAAGGGCAACAGGGATAACATTGTAGTTAACAGAAGAAAATATCTTGAAGATACGGTAGAAAAAAAACGCGAGGCATTTTTTGAAAATACCAATATCGGGGATGTCGTTAAAGGAACGGTGAAAAGCTTTACCAGTTTCGGCGCTTTTATCGACCTTGGAGGATTCGACGGCTTGTTGCATATCAATGATATGAGCTGGGGGCATGTTACCCGTCCTAAAGACTTTGTTAAAAAAGGTCAAGAAATCGATTTAAAAGTTATCAGATTAGATCCGGCGGAAAAACGCATTAATCTTTCATTAAAGCATTTTACACCTGATCCGTGGCTTGAATTTGAAGATAAATTCCAAGTAAACGATATCGTTAAAGGCCATGTTACAAAGATTACCGACTTCGGCGCCTTTGTAGAATTATCCGAAGGTATCGAAGGTCTTGTGCACATCAGCGAATTCAGCTGGGTGAAAAAGGTGAGCAAACCGAGCGATATGGTTAAAATCGGCGATGAAGTCGAATGCATGATCCTCGGCTATGATATTCAAGCAGGACGTGTTTCACTTGGTCTAAAGCAGGTAACGGCAAATCCGTGGGACAATATCGGCGAACGATATCCTGTCGGCACTCGCTTAACCCGTAAAGTGGTTAAGCTAACCAATGCAGGTGCTTTTCTCGAGCTTGAAGAAGGAATCGACGGATTCTTGCATGTCGACGATCTTTCGTGGACAAAACGAATACGCCATCCGAACAGCGAACTCGAAGCAGACCAAGAGCTTGAAGTAATCGTCATTGAATGCAATCCGGCGGAACATCGTATCCGCCTCGGCGTAAAGCAGTTAAGCGAAGATCCGTGGAAGACCTTTGCGGAAGCATATAAACCCGGCTCATTTGTCGAAGGTGAAGTTACATCGATAACGGATTTCGGTATATTTGTTAAAGTACCCGGCGGTATCGAAGGTCTTATTCACAAGCAAAACCTTGTAGAAAACCGCGAAGATAATCCCGACGAAGTATTAAAGAAATACACCGTTGGCGATAAGGTAAAAGCAGTTGTTCTTGACGTGAATGTTAAGGATAAGAAAACCGCTTTTTCAATCCGCGACTATAAGAAACGTCTCCAGCAGGAAGAACTCTCCCGCTACATGTCGACCAAACAGGAAGACGGCGAAGGAGCCTTTACGCTCGGCGATTTAATGAAGAATAAAGCATCGGAATAGTGTTGCTGTAAGAGCAGCGTATGTATATCTCAGGCCGTATTTTACCCGAAAGATTAGCTGCTCTTCTCCGAACACCCTTATTCACCGATGGGTTTTCTGCCTCCGGTGACATGTTGCTTGAAATGATTCTCCGTTCGAGTATGCAAGCAGTGGACAGTACCGCTGCTTCTCTTTTTTTAGCGGACGAAACGTTGCAAAAAGCTCAAATGGTTGCGTATATATACGATGGCACCTTTTATCGCTTTGACGCAAAAAGAGAGTTACCGGCGGCAGCGGCATGGGTATTACGGCAAAATGAACCGTTGCGAATGAATACACCCGATACGGAAAGCCGATTTACCTCCAACGGTATGGAGAAAACACCTTATGCAGCATCGGGTTTTATCGCCGTACCGCTTTGTATAAAAGATACTTGTATAGGTATCCTTGAAGCGGTTGGTAAAAGCGATGGAGGAAATTTTTCAGAATCCGACCTTTCGGTATTGAGCCTTGTCGCAGGATATGCTGCGCCGGTTTACCGTACTTCGTGTGCTTACCGGCTCTATGCAGATACTATAAAATGCAGGGAACAACAAACCGAATACGGTACGAAAGGAACGCCTTTTATAGCGGCGAGTCCGATAATGAGGGAAAAGATCGAGCTTTGCAAACAGCTCGCGTTCTCCGATATACCGGTACTGATTATAGGTGAAAACGGAGTAGGAAAAGCGTCAGTTGCGAAGCAGCTGCATCTCCACAGCCGCAGAGCAGCTTACCCCTTTATTCGTGTGAATTGTGCCGAACCGGCAAAAGAGCTGCTTGCACACCGCTTGTTCGGCGATAATTCGGACTGCACTGATGTTTCCGATGAGGACTGTTTTAAGCAAGCCGAAGGCGGAACTCTGTTCCTTGATGAAGCAGCCGCCATTCCGCTCGCATTCCAGCAAAAACTACTGGATAGGATAGTGGAGCGTGAACAAAACGGTAAAAATATACGATTAGTGGCTTCCACAACTCGCGATCTTGAACGCTTAACCCGCGGAGGAGATTTTCTATCGGAACTGTACGGCAAACTAAACGTATTACCGCTGTATATACCACCGCTGCGACAACGCAAAGAAGATATTGAAGCACTTGCTCAATTCTTTTTGCATCAGACTACGCAGGAAATGCAAAAACCGTTTACCGGTTTTTCGAAAGACGCTCTAGAGGCTTTACGACAAGCCGAATGGAAGGCAAACATACGGGAACTAAAAAACAGCATAGAATACGGATGCTTAAACGGATATCCGCCGCTCATTACCGCCGATATGTTGTTCCCTCGCTCTACCGTTACAGCATCTGCCGGAAATTTCGGCGATCTTAAATCTGCCACAGATGCTTTTAAACGGACATATATCAGGGCAGTAATTGAAACCACAGGAGGAAATCAAACGACAGCGGCTTCTATACTAAAAATTCAAAGAACATATCTTTCACGTTTGATGAAAGAATTAAACATAAAGGAGAACCTCTAAAAACTTCAGTTTTTTAGAGGTTTACCTTAGATTTATTTTGCGATGTTTCAATTTAAGTCATTACAGTAAAAAGACTTAAATTGAAACTCGTCGGGCAGCTCTAAAAATCTAACCAAGTTTTTAGAGCTGCCCAAAGGATTAATGGGAGACATATATGGCAGAACAAAACGATCAGACACTTTCTTTTTCCGAACGCTGCGGACAATTTTTAACTCAACATCGGAAACCGATCGTCATTATACTGGGAGCAATTTGTGCCGTTGTCGCTATCGCTTTGATTGTATCGGCACTTACAATACGATCCGCAAAAAATGCATCCGTAGAAACAGAAGCGATTATTTCCGAATGGACTGATTTGCGAAATAAGAATGCGGAGGATATGGCAGCAAAAGAAGATGTGCTTGTCGAAAAACTGGAAAAACAAGCCGCAGCAAATGGTCATACTTATGCCGCATTCAGAGCATACACAACGCTTGGAGAAATTTATACACTCCGCAAGGATTGGGAAAAGGCACTCGGTTCTTATCAAAAAGCAGGAGAGGCACTGCCCAAAGCTTATACCGCCGGTATCGCCTACTTTAATGCAGCAGCCTGTGCCGACGAATTACAACAGTATGACAAGGCACTGGAACTGTACACCCTATCGGCGAGTTACGACGACTTTCCGCTTAAACCGCGAGCGCTGTTTAATATCGGTCGGCTTGAAGAAAGCCTTGCCCATTCGGATAAAGCCGTAGAAGCATATACCAAGCTCACAGAATCATATCCCGATAACGATTGGGCGTTGCTTGCAAAATCGCGGATAATCGCACTTACCATCCAATAAAACGAGCAAATAGACCCGAAAATGATGCGGTTATTACAAGTGTCATATAAGAGATACGCTTTCCTTTTTTGCTGCCTTGGCAGCATAGTGCTTACCGCTTGCGGCATTCAAAGCTTTATCTATCTTGAAAAGCCGGAACGTTCAGGGCATAACCCCAGTAATCTTGTAGATTTAAGTCAGCGGTATTGTGAATTCAATACCGCTGATGTGCAAAATATTGCTGCGGCAGGCGCTTATTTTCAAGGAACTGAAATTTACTACCGCATCTACGAACGGAAAAATGACTGCGAAAATGATAGGAGCCAAATTAATCGATATAACGATGACAACCCTTTCACTGCGGCGCAGTACTTAGAAACAACAAAAAAATACTATCGCTTAGCGACAAATCAGATATCTACTCGTCCGCTTATCGGCATACAATATTCCAATGTTACCGTCCGCTTCCGACTAGAGGACTACGGTACCCCTGTTACCGATCCTGCACAGCTTACCGTAAACGGGAATCGACAGGGAATACCGCGAAGGGATGCAGGAATTCCTAGTAATAAGCGAGTTTTTGATAGAGAAAAGATTGCTGTAGGAGATGACGACGTACAGCGATCATCCGTACCGAGTGAAACAAACGAATACTGGTGTGTAAACTTTTATGCCGTCAGCTACGGATACACAACAACTTTTAGTACACTCTATAGCGCGCTTGAACCCTTGGGATACATTCTCATTAAGAAAAATCCATAAAATACTTAATAACCGTTGGTGTCTTAACGATAACTATTAATAGAAGGGAGAGTCATGCTCAAGAGATTTCCACTCAAAGCCCGTTTATCGGTAACATTCGGTTTATTATTTACTGTTTCAATGACCATCATCAATGTTATTTCTATTCGCAGTTCTCGTCTTACACTTGAACGGCAGGCTGCATCACACCTGATAACAGTGGCAGAAAATCAAGCAACGATATTTGAACAAACGTATATAGAAAAATTTAGAACGCAAATGGAAACATTAGCGCGAGGATCCGTAGTTTCAAACCCTGATATGCCGCTGTCTGCAAAAATAGAATTTTTGAAAAATGAAACGGAAATAGCTAAGAAAGACGGATGTTTGCGTATGCTCGTAACCGATATGCAAGGAAACGGCTATAGAACCGATGGCTCAACTGTAACTGCTAAAAACTTTGAATGGTTTCAAAAGAGTATTCAAGGTGAATTTTTTTTAAGCGCTCCCTATCCTTCGTATAAAGACGGATCGCTTGTTTGTACGATAGCGGCTCCTATCTATGGACAAGATAAAACGATCATCGGCACCATTGCAACCGTCTATGACGGTTTGAAGATATATGAAACAATACGGAATATCAAGATAGGAGAAACAGGGGAAGTATATATCCTTGATAAAGACGGCGTTACCATCGCCGACAATAACGTAGCGCTTATTTATTCACAAGAAAACACGTATGTAAAATCTCAATCGGATAAAAAACTTGAAAGTGTAGGTCTTTTTGAGTATACGGCAGTTCACTCGACGGGTTCCGGATCGGGCTCTTACGAATATGAAGGAGCGATAAAAGATGCCGCGTATGCAAAAATTCCGACAACAGGATGGACAATCATTACAACCGATTTCCGTCAAAAATATATGGTGGCCGTGAGGCTTATCATCATTATCGATACGATATTGGTAACTTTAGTTGTTTGTATTATTTTCGGTGTCTCGCTCGGACTTTCCAGATCATTGCAAAAAACGGCTGATGCACTAAAAGAAATAGCGCAAGGGACGGGCGACTTAACGGTTTCGCTGCCGGTAAAGGGAAAAGATGAGCTGACCGATATAGCACGGTATTTTAATGAAACAATCGGAAAAATCGCCGATACAATCCGTTCTATAGGAGCAAATACAGCTGATATGGAAGTAACCGGTACCAATCTTGCGAATAATATGCTTGAGACGGCAAGTGCAATACGGCAGATTACGGCAACCACAGAAACGGTAAAAGAGAAGATGCTCAACCAAGCGGCGAGTGTTACCGAAACGGCGGCGACTGTTGAAGAAATTATCAGAACGATTAAGCAATTAAACGGCAGCATCGAAATGCAAACGGGCAGCGTTGCGCAATCTTCATTTTCAATAGAGCAAATGGTTGCAAATATTGCATCGATCGGTCAAACGCTTGGAAAAACCGAGCAAATTATCAAAGATTTTGTTTCTGCAACCGGAGATGGAAAGGCGACCTTAGTAACCTCTAATGCCGTAACGCAGAAGATTGCAGAAGAATCAGGTTCACTAATGGAAGCGTCAAGCGTTATTCAGCATATTGCATCGCAGACAAACTTGCTTGCAATGAATGCGGCAATCGAAGCTGCCCATGCTGGGGAAGCGGGTAAAGGCTTTGCCGTCGTAGCGGATGAAATCCGTAAACTGTCGGAAGACTCTGCTATGCAAGGAAAAACCATTACGGCAACACTCAAATCCTTAACCGGAGAAATCGAAACATTGTCTTCGTCATCCAAAATCGTAGAAGAAAAATTCAACTTAATTTTTGAATTGGCAGAACAGGTAAAATCGATGAGCGATGTTTTAACAGCGGCAATGAGAGAGCAGGAGCACGGCAGCAAAGAAATATTATCGGCTATCAAAAACATCAATACCGTAACAACCGAAGTGCAAGCAGGTTCCGAAGAAATGTTGAAAGGCGGCGAAGGTGCTGTACAAGAAATGCATAAACTGGATGAACTGACGCATATCATCACCGATAGTATGAACGAAATGGCATCCGGTGCAGTGCAGATTAATAGCGCCGTACAGGAAGTCAACGCAATGACGCAGAAAAACCGGCAAAGTATCGAAAGGCTTGCCAACGAAGTGGGGAAATTTAAAGTGAATTAGACAATATCAGAGGATATTTTTTTCTCTAATTTTCCTTGCGAATTGCGCTTTTCCGTGATATAATTAACTATCTTTATAAGAATGCTATCGGATTAGCTAAAAAGCATCGGTTTTAACCGATATTTTACAATAAATCCATATAAAAACATTCTTTTACAGAAAAAGGAACTGATAAAATGGAGAGTAACAGTATAATACCCCCCCCCCCCCCCCCCTAAAAAAAAAAAAATAATAATAATTTTTCT
>CAUPUT010000048.1:0-9316 GCA_963514615.1 uncultured Treponema sp. | reverse complement strand
GCAGAATGACCTGTTTTCCGGCCTTGCGTATCCGCCGCGCCGACTCGCTAGAGTAGCGCAATCCGGGTAAAACTGCAATAGTACAGGGGAACGGGAGCCGCAAAAAGTATTCAAGCTGGTCGAGATTGTGCCCCGCATCGTCAAACACAAAGGTAAGGTTCCCGGCATAAGGAGCAGGCTTACGCGGCTTTTCCGGTTTTGCAGCGGGCTGCACCGGCTGCATTGTTTGTACGGTCTTTTTCTTATCGGGTACGGCAGATTTCTCCGGTACGCTGTTTTTTTTCGATGCGGTATTTTTTTTATCAGGTGCAACGGATTTTTCCGGTACCGTATTCTTTTGCGGAGCCGCCAAGGCTGCCGATTTTTCTTTCTGCACCGTGTTCTTCTGCACGACCGGCGCTTGCTTCGGTTGTTCGTTTTTTACTGCTTCGGACTTAGCTGCGATGTGCTCTGTCTGCTGCACACCTGATTTCGATATTTGCGTAGAAACCTGGGGCGCGGTATTCGGCGGTATATCTTTTTTTTTCGCCGTAAGCGGTTTGTCCCGTTTTTGTTCACTCAAGGGTACTTTCTGTTCAACTTGAGTGTGTACCGCACTAGCATTTGATTGCACGTTTTCTTTAAGATTAGGCACTAATTTCAATACTAAAACGAGATTAAAACCCAAAAGCAGAACACATAATATCGCCAATGCGGCAATAATATTTCCTCGAGACCGCTTTTTACGGGCAGTAGAACCACGCGGCTTTTTCTTTGCTGTAGTAGTGCTGCGGCTCTTTGTTTTCGACTGACTCTTCGCCGCTGTTTTTTTCGGCGATGTTTTTTTGCTTGTTTTTACTTTTTCTTCTTTTTCGGACATAGACGAAAGCATAAAAACAGCGCGGCTTAATGTCAAGCAGCGAATGTAAAATCTACGGAAGCATACGCAGATGATTTCTCTTCCCGTATTGACGATCTACTCAATGCGCTCTCCGAAGAACAATGCACAACCATCCGTACTGAAAATTTCTTTTCAACATCTACTGCGTTGCTTCATAAAAAAAGACCCTAAATCTTTATTCGCCCCTTAAAACTGCGCATCAATGTCAGTTTGTCGGTGTACTCCAAGTCGCCGCCTACCGGCAGTCCCGATGCAAGACGGGTAACTTCGACGGGAAGATCACGCAGCACCTTTTGGATATAAAGGGCGGTGGTATCCCCTTCGATTGTCGGATTGGTTGCAAGGATCACTTCTTTTACCGCCGTACCGCTGCCGATACGCTTAACGAGACTTGCGATGCGAAGCTGTTCCGGCCCGATGCCTTCAAGCGGCGCGATAACACCGCCGAGCACATGAAAAAGTCCGCGGTATTCGCCCATGCTCATCAAGGTATAGACATCCTGCGGCTGCTCCACTACACAGATGCATGAGCCGTCCCGTCCCGGATCACTGCAGATAGTACACACGTCCTGATCGGTAAAAGCGCCGCATATCGGACACGGCTTGATACTGTCGTGAAGCTTGTAGAGGCTGTCTGCCAGTCGGTGGGCATAGGACGGCTCCTGCTTGAGAATATGATATGCGAGCCGGGCAGCGCTCTTTTTTCCGATACCCGGCAGACGGCATAAATTATCGATAAGGTCTTCGAGCGCATTCATTATGACGGCATTCCTCCCGTAAGCGCGGCGAGCGGCCCCATTTTTTCCTTCAATGTATCCTTAATTTTTTCTATCGCATCGGTATGAGCCGAGCGGATGAGGTCTTGCAGCATCGGAATATCGCGATTATCGACGGCGATGGGATCCAATTCGACTTTTACCATATCGAAGGTACCGCTGAGCGTTACCTTCACCAAGCCGCCGCCCGAAACGCCTTGCACGCGGAGCGCTGCCAGTTCTTCTTGCATTTTCCCGAAATGAGTCTGTAAGTCTTTTGCATTTTTCATCAATTCAAAGGGATTTATGTTCATTCTTCGTCCTCCGATTCCTCTTCAACTGCTTTTTTTTGTATGTCAACGATGCTGCCCTTTATATTGCGCAGTACCATCTCTACCCGCGCGGGTACGGATACTTTTTGCACCGTCTCTTCTTGAGCGAGCGTTATCTGTATTTTCAATTCTTTGCCGTAGAGCTCCGCCGTCTTTCGGGTTAAGATATTTTTTTCCCGCTGCAGCTGCTGCACTTCAAAAGGCGTATGAACGGACATATACAAGATACCGTCTCGTTCACTCCAGTTGAGCGTTTTTCCAACCGCCGCCGACAACATCGTATGTTCTATCAGTAGATGCTGAATAAGCGCATCCTTGAGCTCATCGATACTTTGCACACGGGGCGGCAACGGGGTTTCCACTGGAGACTGATTTCCCGTTGCCGGACGATGAATCTGCCGCTCTGCCGGATGATATACGGCCTGCTGCGGTGTAGTCTCCGGTTGCAGCGTATTTTCCCGTTGTAGCGGCTGAATCTGCGGCACCGGAACATCCCGCTGCAGCGATGCCGATCCGGTCGCCGGATGCTGATCCTGTTGCTGCTGCACAAATCCGGGTACCGAACGCCGGTTAGAACCTACCGGAGCATTGACGGACATACCGACAGGCTGCGTGCCTGCTAGTCCGCCTGGAGCATTGACCGATATCCCTGTCTGCGATGTACCGGCTATTCCAACCGAAACAGGTATCCCGCCCGATGCGGTGTTTCCGTAAGCACCGGCAGCCCTCAGCGAAGAGAAGCCGCCGGTCTTAAAAAAGGGGAGTCAGCCCCGCCTTTTTGCGGCGCCCCATTGCTTGGCAGTGCTCTAGTTACCGATTGAACCGCCGTAGGTACGCCAGCGAGCAGCGCTTGAGCCGCATCAAAGGCTTCTTTCAGTTCCTTTGGAGAAACATAGTCGGAAAGCCACGCAAGGCGGGAAACCGTTAATTCCAGTTCATAACGCGGATTAAGCGAAAAGCGAAGATCTCTGAAAAGCTGCAAAAACAGATACAGCGCGCGCTCAAGCTGCTGCGCATTCCAGCCTGTCAGTATCTCCTGCGGGAACCGCTCCGCGCGCTGCCCGATTAAAGCTTCTTTTGTAATACCTTGTTGTATTAATAGAAGACTGCGGAGATAGTTGGTGCAGTCTACCGTAAATTGCTCGGTGGAAACCCCGTTTTGCAGAATTGTATCAAGAGTGAGCAGCGCGGCGGCGGCATCCTTTTGAACACAAGCAGTCAACAACGCGCCGATCGAATCGGTACCCGTTAAACCGAGCGTACTCTGTATTTTTTCAAAGGTAATATGCCCGTCCGAGAAAGCCGCTACCTGATCGAACAAGGTGTAGCAATCGCGCACGCTTCCGGTAGCCTCACGCGCAATCCAGTACAGTGCCTCATCATCAGCTTCGATATGCAGCTCCGCTGCCGCCTCCGCCAATGCCTGTTTAAGCACTTCGACATCGACTAATTTAAAATTGAAGTGCTGACAGCGACTTTTGATGGTTGCCGGAACCTTGTGCAGTTCGGTTGTTGCAAAAATAAAGATAACATAGGGAGGCGGCTCTTCAATCGTCTTCAGCAACGCATTGAAAGCGCTCGTGGAAAGCATATGTACTTCGTCGATAATGTAGATTTTATAACGGCTGGTATTAGGCGGAAAGAGGATTTCATCCTTGATTTGCCGCACATCGTTGACGCTCGTATTTGATGCGCCGTCTATTTCGATAACGTCGATACTTGAACCGGCTGTAATTTCGCGGCATGAGGTACAAACCCCACAGGGAGTAGCGACCGTTCCCGTTTCACAGTTGAGAGCCTTGGCTAAAATACGCGCCGAACTGGTTTTACCGCATCCGCGCGGCCCAGAAAAAAGATATGCATGGGCTATTTTCCCCGCTTCAATAGATTTTTGCAGCGTTGCCGCGACAAAATCCTGTCCTAATAAATCTTCAAATCGCTGAGGTCTGCGCCGTGTTGCAGTTACTTGGTACTCCATCCGCGCATAATATCATAAATTGAGCTTTGGATAAAGAGTATACCTTTTGAAATCAAACATTAGTGTTTCTTCTTAAACACGACTCTTTCTATTCGTACGGGGTTTAATACCCTCAGTTCCTCTACCGCCATAGAGTTGTTTTAGACATATTGGCGACTTACATAACCTGTTAGCCGCTACTCCGCTAAAAATTCCTCTATCGTATCTACCAGATCGTTGAAATTATTACGAAGGCGGTTCATTAACGCTTTCGTACGCTTACCGTTATAGGATGGCATCGCACCTACCGGTAAGAACAGTTCATACGGTTCCACGTCAAGCGCCGCGGCGATAGATGCAATTGTCTCAAATTTCCCGATTTTCTTTTGATTTTCAATTTCACTGATATATGCGCTTGTAATACCGGCACGTTGTTTTTAATACGGCGAGATTTAAAGAATTTCTGGAATATTCTTCCGCCTGTAATTCATACTCAAAATACCTCGGACAAAAAATCGGTTTATATATGGGAGATATTCCATTGATAGACTGGAGCAAAGTTGTTTTGAATTTTCCGTTCAAAGATTGCATACTGGAAGGCGGTCAGCGTAAAGAAGACGGATTGGATACCTATTTTGAATACAATGACAAAGAGCAGAGATACGAGGAAAAAACGAGTAAACGCCGAGAGATCTTTTATAATGAGGTTCTTGCACGCGATGAAATAGATAGTTTGTTTTCCCCGAAAGCATTTTGCAATGCAAAACGGTACGAACCGGGAAAATCTTCTCTTTGTAAAAAATTAAACCGCGATGCGGAGTTGAACAAGAAACGCGGGCTTTCGGAAGATACCATCACTGATAATTTGATAATCAAAGGAAATAATTTACTTGCGCTTCATTCGCTTAAAGAAGAATTTGCAGGTAAGGTAAAGCTCATTTATATCGATCCGCCGTACAATACGGGAAATGACAGTTTTGCATACAACGATAATTTTAATCATTCCAGTTGGCTCACCTTTATGAAAAATCGGCTTGAAATTGCACGGGAACTATTAAAAGAAGACGGGGCTATTTTTGTACAATGCGATGACAATGAACAAGCCTATTTAAAATTACTGATGGATGATGTATTTGGAAGAGAAAATTTTATAAGTACAATTGTATGGAAAAGAAAACGCGGAAGGGATAATTCAGCACGATGGTTCAGTAAAGCTCATGAGTATTTTCTTGTCTTTGCGAAACAAAAAAGTATTTTGAACTTTAATCTTATAGAACTGGATGAAGAAACAAAACTCCAATATAAAAATCCTGACAATGATAAGCGCGGCAAATGGCGAATGCTTGCTTGTTGGGCTAGAGGTACACAAGGCGGGGTACAATATGATTTTACTACTAAAGAAGGACACTTCTTTTCAGAACGGCTATGGCTATTTTCAAAAGAGAATCTGAAAAAATTAGATCAAGAAGATAAATTAGTCATACGAGGTGATAATATTTATCGGAAACTCTTTATAAATGAACATAAAGGACAAGTTCTCGAAAGTATTTGGACTGATGCATCCAATGCTGCAAATGCTGCTGATGAAATAAAAAACTTATTCGGTTCAATCGTTTTTAGTACTCCAAAACCAGAACCTTTTATGCAGCGCATTATCAAACTGTCAACTTCTGAATCAGATATTGTTCTCGACTACCATCTCGGATCAGGTACAACCGCTGCCGTTGCGCATAAAATGAATCGACAGTATATCGGTGTAGAACAAATGGACTACATCAATACCGTTACGGTAGAGCGGCTTAAAAAAGTCATCGAGGGTGAACAGGGCGGAATCTCAAAACTTGAAAACTGGCACGGCGGCGGTTCTTTTGTTTATATGGAACTTGCTGAAAAGAACGAACAAGCAGTACGGCTTATTTCTGCTTGTAAAAATCTTGAAGAGCTTATTTCCATATTCGACGAACTGTGCAACAAATATTTTTTGCACTACAACGTCCGTATAAAGGAATTTCGTGAAGAAGTCAAAACCGATCGCTTTCAATCGCTCCCTTTGAAAGAACAAAAAGAAATGTTTTGCCGTATGCTCGATTTAAACCAGCTCTACATTAATGCGAATGACCGGGAGGACAATAACTCAGGGCTCAGCACGAACGACATTGCAATTACGGAAGATTTTTACCGGCTACGTGGCAATGATAAGGGAAACAGGTAATGCTTATCGATAAAATTCAAAATCAAAAAGAGATTCTTGACGAACGCGATTATGCAATTCCTTCATATATTACGGATAATTTAAAATATCCGCTTTATGACTGGCAGCGTGAAGCTGTGGAAAACTTTCTCGTCAACGAAAAACGACGTTCAGAGCTGCTTAAAAAAGGTGAAATACTTTCACCGAATCATCTTATGTTCAATATGGCTACGGGGAGCGGTAAGACGCTCGTTATGGCCGCACTCATTTTGTATTATTACAAACAGGGATACAGGAATTTTATCTTTTTTGTCAATCAAAATGCCATTCTCGGAAAAACACAGGCAAATTTTATCGACACAAAGCATACTAAATATCTATTTAAAGAAAATGTCGTTATTGACGGTAGACGGGTTGCATTTCAAGAAGTAGATATGTTTTCTCATCTTTGCGATGGCGTACAGATAAAATTTACGACAATTCAAAAACTGCATAATGATATTTATAAAGAAAGTGAAAACTCCGTATTACTTTCCGACTTGCAAAAACGTGATGTTATTTTATTCGGGGATGAAGCACATCACTTAAATGCAAGTACGGCAAAGAAGAAACAAACCACTCTTTCAGATGAAGTTTCGTTTATCGGAGAATTAAAAGATTCTGCAAAAGAAGACGATATAGAACGTTCGTGGGAACATACGGTGTGTCATTGTATTTTAAACAAAGACGATAAAAACCAAAAGAAAAACCGCAATGCGCTTTTGGAATTTACCGCTACGATTCCCAACACATCGGAAGTGTTACAAAAGTATGAAGATAAAATAATTATCAAATTTGAACTGAAAGATTTTGTTGAAGCGGGGTGTACAAAACATATCCGTCTAGTTCGATCAAATCTTGCGTTAAAAGAAAGAATTTTACAGGCATTACTTTTAAATTGGTACCGCTATTGCATTGCGCTCAAAGCAAGAATTCCAAATTTTAAACCGGTTATTCTTTTTAGAAGCAAAACAATTGAAGATTCAAAAGCCGATTGTCGGATGTTTATTGCATTATGTAAATCCGTCACAGCATCGGATTTTAACTTTGTTCATAATCTTTCAAAAACAAATATGCCCGCTGATGACACAATTCCATCATTATACACCGTAAACGGCAATATCTTTGCACGAATTCTGTTATATATAAAAGAGAGTAAATGTTCTTTTGAAAATGTCGTCGATTATATCCGTGAAAACTTTCAAGAGCGTACTATCATCATCACAAACAGTAAGACAAATAAAACAAAAAAAGAAAAAACGGATTCCGAAATAGACCGGCTTCTAAACAGTCTTGAAGATTACGGCAATCATATTAGGGCGATTTTCACCGTGCAACGCCTTACCGAAGGCTGGGATGTACTGAACTTATACGACATTGTCCGACTGTATACGGGACGTGATACGGATACTAAAACGCACAAGGCCGGTACAAGCACAACAAGTGAAGTTCAGCTGATAGGACGCGGGATACGTTATTTTCCATTTATTTATAACGATATGCCGATTAATCGCCGTAAATTCGATGATGATATCGGTAATGAGCTGCGTACGTTGGAAGAGTTCTATTTTCATTCCGACGAAGATCATCGTTATATCAGTGAATTATCGAATGAACTCAAAAATAGAGGTTTGATGACGGAAAAGCGAACACAAAAAATCTTTCCTGTAAAACCGGCGCAGCAACAAATACTGAACGGAATGTATTTATTTGTAAATAGTCGAATTGAAAATCCCGAACGCAGATTAAAACAACTGCCGAAAGATTTTCAAAATCTTGCGCCGTTCGAGTATAGAATTACTACAAGTCAGTATTCTGAAATACGGGATGTTGATTTTCAAAAAGAGGATACGTATATTGCGGCTGAAAGCGGTCAATTAAAAACAGAAGAATTAAAATTTTCCGATATTCCGACTCATATAAAATATAAAGCTATTCATCGCCTTAATACAAATGCCGCTTCCTACTATAGTTTTGAAAATATATTATGCCGCTTTAACGTTCAAAGCATGGAAGCCTTCTTCGATTTCATAAAAGATATAAAAATCAGGCTCACGCATGATACAGACAAATATGAAAATCTTCCGAATAAAAAAATGCTGGAAATGTGTGAAAAATTTTTTTACTTACCTGCAAAAGGAATTGGAACAATTCGATAAGCCGTATAAAGGAACGGATTTTCGGTTGATAAAATTTTCGGATATGTTTTCGTTCGATCAACAAAAAGGCAAAATATGTTTTACTAAAGAAAGACTTATTTCCATCGATGAACAGGCACCGGAAACACAGGAAAACAAGACATTGGAAAAAGAATTACAAGCTGCAAATTGGTATGCGCTCGATGCATTTTGGGGTACAAGCGAAGAACGAAATTTAATTCAATTCATAAAAGATCGAAAATCAAATTTGCTTACCAATTACGATTCTTTTCAGTTGCTCCGAAATGAAGAAGTCTATAAGATTTTTGATTTTGATACCGGTCGCGGATTTCAACCTGATTTTTTATTATTTCTGCACGGAAAAGTCGGCAACCCCAATGCATATTATCAGGTCTTTATCGAACCGAAAGGCAAGCATCTTGCGGGAGACGACAACGACGGTTGGAAACAAGCTTTTCTGGAAGAAATCAGTCGACGCTACGGAAAAGAGCATATCGTTATGGAACGTAACAGTTCGTACGTGTTAATAGGATTACCGTTTTTTAACACCGAAGATAAGGGGTTGAAATCAAAATTTACGGAAAATTTTGAAAAGACAATTCTCCCCCGCCATTAGTCAATCAAACTTACCTCGGATAGCAGGGCAACCGCTTAAAATACTCCTGATATGTTTGTCCTGCATTCCAGCCTTGCATAGAATGAAAAATATGCGTACACTTCGTTATTATGGAGAGCTTACAAACCGAAGCGTTGCAGCGGGTTGCTGCGTTTAAAAAACAAATGGCCGTATCCGTGATCGGGCAGGAACGGCTCATTGACGATATTCTTGTTGCCTATATTGCAGGCGGACATGTGTTGCTGGAGGGTGCCCCCGGCCTTGCCAAAACATTAACGGTACGGACTTTCGCGGAGCTTTCTCAATTAAGTTTTAAACGCATCCAGTTCACACCCGACTTGCTGCCTGCCGATCTCACCGGAACGCTCATCTTTGATTCTACCGCGC
>CAUPUT010000047.1:0-9316 GCA_963514615.1 uncultured Treponema sp. | reverse complement strand
TATCGGGATAAAAACGGCGCAGTACCTCTTTGGTCATCAGCACTTCGCCGCGGATTCCGCCGGAAAAGGGAGCTGTGCCGGTAGGAGCGGAATCGCCTTTCAGCTCAAGTACGACGCCCTGCATCTTTTTAACATTCGCGGTAATATCGTCGCCGACTTTACCGTCTCCGCGCGTTACCGCACGGACGAACCGCCCTTTTTCGTATTGCAGTTCCATACTGGCGCCGTCCAGTTTGTATTGTACCAGAAAGTCGGAGAACGACATCTTTTCCGCCCATTTTTGGAAACTTTCGGGATCTGCAGCTTTTTCTTGGCTCCCCATCGGGATAATGTGTTCCGCTTTCGGGAAGCCGTCGGCGCTGTCCTTGGGTACCGTTGCAAATAAGACATTCCGAGGGTCAAGACTGCGCAGTTCGTCCCACAACAAATCAAAATCCGCATCCGAAATTTCCGGTTCGGCGTTATAGTATAAATTCTGATGTTTTTTTATCAGCGTTTCAAGCTCTTGTATCCGTGCATTCCTTACCATACCCGAAAGGATACTATGGATATAGCAAAAATACAATGGGAATAATTTCTCTTTACAGGATACATAAAAAGTGTTACTGTTTAGGAGCCTTTCCGGTAAAAATGTTGTTGAAGGTTGTAGAGACTGATATGAAAAAACGGATAGCTCCATACGCAGCACTGTGTACACTATTAATTTTATGTTCTTCATGCCGCCGCGATACTAAAATTAAGTATATCGAAGATCCGTCTTGGTCTAAAGTCCAGGTAAAATCCACATTAGTCATCGGCGTTTCCGATTTTGTTCCCATCCTCTCTTTTAGAAATGAAAAAAACGAAATAGTAGGGTATGACATCGATATATTTACGGAATTATGCCGTCGACTCGGTATCCATCCGATCTTTTATCCGATAGATTGGACGCAAAAAGAAATGCTTTTGAATACGGGTATAATTGATTGCATTGCAAGCGGTTTCAGCCTTACGGAAGACCGTAAACAGCACTATAGAATGAGTACACCGTATCTTCAAAATGCCAAAATCATCGTAACGCTTGCAAGTACAAGGTATCAAAAGTTGACAGACTTGCGGGATAGAAAGATAGCTATTGAGGCGGGAACAGGAGGAGACGAAGCCTTATTAAACACAGAAGTATTAAAGGATCATGTTATTATCCAACAGTATAACTCTATCGGCAGTTTATATACCGCCCTCAATAACGGAATGTGCGATGCCATCGTATTGGATCTTATTTACTCCTGTAATACACTCGATAAAAACCCGCAATACCGTATTATAAACGAAGCAATTGCAACCGAATATTACACGTTCGCTTTTAGAAAAACGGATGGTTCGCTTGTCGCGAAAATTGAATCGGTCTTAACTGAAATGAATGAAGACAACACTATTTCGGAATTTTCCAGAAAATGGTTCGGTTCCGATTTATCCATACTAAATGTCGGATTATAATACTGAGGTAAAAATGAAGATAAAAAGTTTTTTCGGCATATTTTTACTACTTACTGTCTTTTCCGCTCTTTCTTGTACCAATCATCAGGCTGAGTCAAAAGGAATAAATGATTCTTCGCTCGCACGGATTATTGTCAGGAAAGAACTTATTGTCGGTGTTGACCCTACGGTTCCGCCGCTCAGCTTTTATTCCAATGGCAAACTGGTCGGCTATGAAGTAGATATCGCACAAGCGATTGCAGACAAACTCGGTATACAGCTTAGAATCGAGGCTGTTTCAACATCGGACAGAATCAGTGAACTTGAAAATCGGGCTATCGACTATATTGCGAGCGGATTTATCAATAATAAAGCGAATGCCGAACGCTTTTCACTCAGCACTCCGTACTTACGTGATGCGTTAATCGTTGTGGTATACCAAAATTTTACCGGCGAAATACCTTTTCAGCAATTTTCCGATTTGCGGAATAGACGGATCGGTATGCTTTCCGATCAAGAGATCGTTGAAATTGCCACACATTCTCCATTGTATATTAATAACGGCCGCCGCAACCCCTATCTGTATTCTCGGTTGGAAAAATTATTAAATGCCTTGGATACCGAACAACTGGATGCCATTGTTATGAATCTGTTGACATTTTACAGTAAAATCACGATAGAGAAAAAACGATACCGTGCAATCGGAGATCCGCTTATCAGTACCGCCTACAGCTATGCTTTTAGAAAAGAAGATAAAGAATTGACGGAAACTGTAAATATGTTTCTAGCTGACATGGCGCGGGACGGCACTCTAAAGAAAATCTCAGAAAAATGGTTCGGCATCGATGTATCGATTGTCGGAAAGTATTAATACCCAAAATCCGGCATTATGGATCTATCTACACAGTAGCGAAAGCGGCTAAGGAAGTCGACCGAAGTTTTAGAAAAAAACACTATCTTTTACACTGCATAGTAATAAAGTAAAAGCCGATACCGATAGCGGGAAATACGCTGAATAATAAAAAAAGTGCCGGATAACCTAAATATTCGATAATATACCCGCCGATCATACTGCCTATTATATAAGCGACACCGTTTGCCGAAGTAAAAAAAGTCATCGCAGTTACTGTGTTACCACGGCTATGCAAAACGCAGAGCAGTACGCCCAACGGATGGAATAAGCCGAAACTAAGCGAATGCAGGAGCTGCCCTCCGACAGCGCCTACAATACCGGGAATAAAAATATAGCAGCAATTCCGTATGACGATACTAAATAAACAGACGACGAGGAGTCGCTCTTTGTCGAAACTCCGGATAAGCTTTCCGGAAATAAGAAGCAGCGGTATTTCCGCCATTGCCGACAGCGCCCATAAACCGGCAGATGCTTCTATTTTGACATATTCTTCGACATAAAGCGAAAAAAATCTCTGACAGGGAACCAAGCCCAAAAATGCAAGAAAAATCAATAACAGGTATTCCCAAAATAACTTAGAAAATACGACAGGCGCCGTCCTCTGTCCGGTAGGCGTTACAGTCTCCTGCGTATTCAGTCGTATCAAATTTTTGGGGAGGAGCTCTACTGCAAGAGGTTCTTCACCATCCGGCAACACTGCATCCCATCCGGCCGGAATTCCCGCATCATTTTTTTTATCTGCCTGAATATATAATGAATCATATAAATCGGGTACCCATCGGAGCATTGCCACGAATAGCAACGCCCCCGTACTGACACTCAGAATAATCGACAGAGGCCTTTTTCCCGAAATTAGCGGGTGCAGCTGCAAAAATAGATTCATCCCGACAAAACCGACAGAACCGAGCGCTCGAATTTTTCCATATTGGGCATTATGTCGTCCAAGCGCTTTTGTTGTGAATCCATCCAATATCGGTACCATTCCCTTAAAACCTACGGCAAAAATACCGAGACAGATCGCCGTAACAAAAAATGAATGGAATCGGAGCAGCGGCAATAGCAAAAGCGCAATATCAAATCCGAATATGCACATGACCAATCCATAACGGCCGGTTTTATCAAGCTGACACGTAATAAAAAAAGGCGCACAAACACCCGCTATTTCGATAACACCGAGCAAGATACCGATTTGCGCCGTTGAGAAACCGAGTGTTCTAAGCATGATCGGCAAATAGGTATTGACGATCGCATATATTGAAAACAACAAAAAATACGGCGCACCTCTGCGCAATATCAACGGCTGCGTTATCGCTTTTTCCATAAGGCTTTTATTTTACACTCCTCACAATCGAATCACACGAATAATACAAATATGTGCGGACTTTGTCAAAAATTTCTACAGTTTTAGCCATTTTAAATTGACAGAAGATCATTCCGCAGTATACTGAACACTATGAATATTTCAGAGATTAAAGATCAGATGTGCGATATTTGCCATAAAATGTGGCAGCTGGGCTGGGTGGCGTCAAATGACGGAAACGTATCGGCTAAGCTGGAGGACGGAAATTTTTTGGTAACGCCGACAGGGATCAGCAAAAGTCTTATCACCCCTGAAAAACTGCTAATCATTACCAAGAATTGTGAAATTATCGAAGGGGCTCCCGATTATAAACCCTCGTCGGAAATTAAGATGCATTTGCGTTGTTATCAAGACCGCGACGATGTAGGAGCCGTTGTGCATGCTCATCCCCCTGCCGCAACAGCTTTTGCCGTTGCGCACTTACCGATGGATCGTTACACCACAATCGAATCGGTTATTACCATCGGGTCGGTACCGCTTACTCCCTATGGAACACCATCCACCAACGAAGTTCCCGAAGCAATTGCCCCCTATTTACCCGAACACGATGTACTTCTCCTTGAAAACCACGGTGCACTTGCTCTCGGCCGCGACCTTTTGACCGCGTATTACCGAATGGAAACTTTGGAGCTTTCGGCAAAAATCAGTATCTACGCTCATATCCTCGGTGGTGAAAAAGAAATTTCTCGCGAGAACATAGACCGTCTCTGCCGTATGCGCGCCGACTACAAGGTATGGGGCAAACACCCCGGATACAAGCATTACCGAAAAGATGATTAAAAAAGCCTTGAAACATACCGTTTCAAGGCTTTTCACGCTATACCGATTAAGATCGATACCGGCAGATGTAAAACTACCAGCGATAGTGAGCAAAGGCTTTGTTCGCTTCCGCCATACGGTGGGTATCTTCCTTCTTTTTGAAAGCGGTACCGGTATTGTTGTAGGCATCGATAACCTCGGCAGCCAAGCGTTCGGACATTGCATGTCCGTTCCGGCTGCGGGCAGCGCCGATAATCCAGCGCATTCCGAGCGCCTCGCGGCGGGATTCGCGGATTTCGATCGGTACCTGATAAGTGGCACCACCGACGCGGCGGGATTTTACCTCAACAAGCGGCTTAACGTTTTCAAGCGCTTTGGTAAATACGGTAAGAGGATCTTCGCCGGTCTTCGATTTAATTACATCAAAGCTGTCGTAAAGAATAGCCGTCGTAACGGATTTTTTTCCGTCAAGCATCATGCGGGCAATAAACTTTGAAAGCACAACGCTGTTGTAACGAGCATCAGGGGCAATCGGTCTATTGATAGTCTTCTTTTTCCGTCCCATAATAAACCTCCTTACGCCTTAGGCTTCTTAGCGCCGTATTTTGAACGAGCGCGCTTACGATCGGCAACACCGAGCGTATCTTTTGTTCCACGGATGATGTGATAACGCACACCCGGTAAATCCTTAACACGACCGCCGCGGATTAAAACGACGGAGTGTTCCTGTAAGTTATGTCCGATACCCGGAATATAGGCAGTTACTTCGATACCGTTGCTCAAGCGCACACGAGCAACCTTCCGCAATGCGGAATTCGGCTTTTTCGGTGTAACTGTCATTACACGGGTGCATACACCGCGCTTCTGCGGGCATGACTGCAATGCAGGACTCTTGGTTCGCGAGACGACCGCTTTTCGACCCTGCTTTATCAATTGATTAATTGTAGGCATTTGCCCTAACTCCTTATATCTCTCCGCCAGCACTACGGATTAAGCTATAATCGGAACCGCTGCAAATTCCTGCTCGCAACAGTTCCAAAGTATATACATTTGGACATTTTCCAAAAAGCTAACCGAATTTTTAGAAATGCCCACTTATAATCTGTACACACAGACGCACTATTCTAATGCACTATATGCGGACTGTCAATCCTCAAAATTTCCCGCATCTCCTGTCGGTTCTTCACGCGGCTCTTCATCATAAGAAGTTTCGACGGAATCCGTATCTTCGTAGCCGAGATCATCATCCGTATCAAAGTCTTCTTCATCCATCTCCGCTTCGGCTTCGGCAGCTGCCGCTTCTTCCAGCTCGCGTCTGCGCCGCTCGAGAATTTCATTAACCTGCTCGTCCAAGTCGCTCATGTTCTTATCGAAGAGCTTAACCGAACGATATTGCGGCATACCGGTACCGGCGGGAATAAGGTGCCCGATAATAACATTTTCCTTTAAGCCGCGCAGTTCGTCGGTTTTTCCGGCAATAGCAGCGTTCGTCAAAACCTTTGTCGTCTCTTGGAACGAAGCAGCCGATATAAACGAATCGATATTCAACGCCGCTTTGGTAATACCTTGGAACATCGGACGTGCAATAGCAGGCTGACCGCCTTCCGCGGTAACGCGCTTATTTTCCGCATGGAACTGATACTTATCAACCTGTTGACCGTAGATAAAGCGGGTATCGCCGACAGACATAACCTCAATTTTCCGAAGCATCTGGCGAACGATAACACCGATATGCTTATCGTTGATAGAAACGCCCTGCATTCGATAGACATCGCGGATCTCATTCATCAGATAATTCTGAAGTGCGTTTTCGCCCAAGATTGCAAGAATATCATGCGGATCAAGGTTACCGTCGCACAGCCGCTCACCCGCTTCAACGGTATCGCCGTCTCGGACAAGCAGTCGTTTGGACATCGGAACCAAGTGTTTATAATCCTTACCGTAATGGTCGCGTACAATAACGATGCGCTTACCTTTCAGCAAGCCTTTAAACGAAACGGTACCGGCAACTTGAGCCAGTACTGCAGGCACTTTGGGACGGCGAGCTTCAAAGAGCTCGGAAACACGGGGAAGACCGCCGGTTATATCCTGCGTTCTCGCGGCGGCTTTCGCAAGTTTCGCGATAACGGTACCGGCTTTAATCTGCGTATCTTCTTCGACCATCAGCTGCGCGCCGTCCGGCAGATAATAGAAGCCGAGTGCATTACCGGATTCATCCGAAATAAATACACGAGGCTGCAAGGTCATATCCGATTTCAATTCGGAAATATGCCGCTCAACCACGCCGGTTTCATCGTTGACTTCTTCTTCAAGGGTTGACCCGGGAATAATATCCTCAAACCGGACAAATCCGTCTTGCTCCGCAAGGATCGGTTCGTTATACGGATCGAAGGTTGCGACAACCGAACTAGCCGGTACGTAATCACCTTTTTTGATAACAACGGTCGAACCGTTTCTAATTTCGGTTTTTTGTTCGGGAGCCGTCAAATACAACGTCGAACCGTTCAAATAGGCAAAAGCGTTCATTGGGCTCTTTACAACCGTACCGTCTGCAGCGGTATACAGCACATCGTCGCGCAAAATACGTACGCCCGTTTCCACCGCAGCGGAATCTCCTGCCGCAAGCGTGTACTCTTCGAGAACTTTTTCAAACAGAAGCGTACCGCGGCGAGTAAACAGCAGATTGCCGTCATCAAGCGGGATGGACGTTCCCAAAATATCCTTGATGATGACGGGATATTTAAAGGTGATATGATTCTCTTCGGTTGTGCTGCTCGCCGTACCTCCGACGTGGAAGGTACGCATCGTAAGCTGCGTACCCGGCTGACCGATGGACTGTGCGGCAATGATACCGACCGCTTCGCCGATTTCGACAATCTTATTGCGGGCGAGGTTGCGGCCATAGCACTTGACACAGACGCCGTGTTTGGACTCGCAGGTTAATACCGTGCGGAGCTTAACGGTTTGTACGCCCGCTTCTTCAATCTTCGCAGCAATCTCATCGGTGATATATTCGTTTACGTCGATTAAAAGCTCATGCGAAATCGGATGCTCAACCCGCTCGAGTGTATACTTACCGACAATCCGTTCGCTCAAAGACTCGACAACCTCATCCCCGGACTTTACCGCCGAGTATTCGATACCGTTGATGGTACCGCAGTCTTCTTCGTTGACAACAACATCCTGCGCAATATCAACCAGACGACGCGTCAGATAACCGGCGTCTGCGGTCTTCAATGCGGTATCGGCAAGCCCCTTTCGGGCGCCGTTCGTAGAAATGAAGAATTCGATAACATTCAAACCTTCTTTAAAGTTTGAACGAATGGGCAACTCGATAATGTCGCCGCTCGGCTTAGCCATAAGACCTCGCATACCGGCAAGCTGACGAATCTGGTTGCGGCTTCCGCGCGCACCGGACGTTGCCATCATATAAATCGTGTTAAAGCCGTCCTGATCCTTTGCGAGCGTATCCATCATTATCGTGGTCAACTCTTCGTTTGTCTTTGACCATACCTCGACAACCCTGTTATACCGCTCTTCCTGCGTAATATGCCCACCACGGTACTGATTATATATCGAAAGAACTTCGTTGTTCGCTTTTTCGAGCATGGTTGATTTTTCCTCTGGGATAATAATATCGTCCATACTCAGCGTTGCGCCGAAGAAAGTTGCATAGTAATACCCGACGGATTTAAGCTTATCGAGCATTTGAACGGTAACCCATGTTCCCTTCGTGCGGTACACGGTTTCAATCAACTTGCGGATTTGCTTATCATCCAAGGCAGTATTGACAAACGGAACACCATCCGGCATCTCTTCGTTAAAAGCAAGGCGTCCGGGTGTCGTTTCAACCTCTTCGCCACGATAGTTAATCTTGATCAGTTCCTGCCACCCGATGGAACCGGCTTCTGCGGCCATCATTACCTCGGAAACCGAAGAATACCGACGGACACGCTGACCTTCCTTTAACGAACGCTGCTTGGTTAAATAGTACAAACCAAGAACCATATCCTGCGACGGATATACGATTGTCTTTCCGTTAGCAGGGTCAAGCAAGTTTCGGCTCGAAAGCATCAACGTCCAGCATTCCATCTGCGCCGCCTGCGTAAGCGGTACGTGGATAGCCATCTGGTCCCCGTCAAAGTCCGCGTTGAACGGTTTACAAACGAGCGGATGCAACTTAATAGCCTTCCCTTCGACAAGGACAGGTTCAAAGGCCTGAATACCGAGCCGGTGCAGCGTCGGCGCGCGGTTCAGCATAACAGGATGTTCGCTGATAACCTCATCGAGAATTGCAAAAACAGGAGAAGCCTCCTGTTCAACCATAATTTTTGCTTTCTTAATATTGGAAACAATTTCTTTTTGCACGAGCTTTTTCATAATGAACGGCTTGAAAAGCTCCATTGCCATTTTGGTGGGCAAGCCGCACTGCCACAGCTTTAATTCTGGGCCGACAACGATAACCGAACGTCCGGAATAGTCAACCCGCTTACCGAGCAGGTTCTGACGGAAGCGCCCTTGTTTACCTTTGAGCATATCGGAGATGGACTTAAGCGGGCGGTTCGACGATCCCTTAATAACGCGCTTCCGCTTCGAATTATCGAACAAGGCGTCTACCGCTTCCTGAAGCATCCGCTTTTCATTTCTAATGATAATATCGGGCGCTTTAAGACTCATCAAACGGGTCAAACGGCTGTTCCGATGAATAACACGGCGGTACAAATCGTTTAAATCCGAGGTTGCAAAGCGTCCGCCGTCCAACTGTACCATCGGACGCAAATCGGGCGGAATAACCGGAATCACATCGAGGATCATCCATTCGGGCTTAT
>CAUPUT010000046.1:0-9356 GCA_963514615.1 uncultured Treponema sp. | reverse complement strand
AAATCTCAGTGTGTTCATAGATACTTCTCTCGGTTTTTGCGGAATGCGCCTCTGCAAATATCACAAAAAGGAGGATATATGCCGAAAGTATTATCAATTATCTTGGGAGGGGGGAAAGGAACCCGTTTATATCCGCTTACCCAATCCCGTTCAAAGCCTGCCGTACCGTTCGGAGGAAAACACCGTATTGTCGATATACCTATTTCCAACTGTATCAATTCCGGGCTTAGGCAAATTTACGTATTGACTCAATTTAACTCCGCATCGCTGCATCTGCATATTGCGCGTGCATACCGCTTTGATAGCTTTTCAAACGGTTTTGTTGAAATCCTTGCTGCAGAGCAAACTTTTGAGCATTCGGGGTGGTACGAAGGGACTGCGGATGCAGTACGCAAGAACTTTACTCATTTTAAAACGCAAAATCCGAAATATTACATCATTCTTTCAGGCGATCAATTATATCGTATGAATCTACAAGATTTCCTAGCGCAGCACGAAGCTTCCGGTGCTGATATTACCATTGCGTGTACGGCGGTCAATCGCCGCGATGCGTCGGGATTCGGTATTATGCAGATTGATAAAAAATCGAATATCACGGCTTTTATGGAAAAACCCGGTCCCGATAGAAACATCGACGAATGGAAGATTCCGGCACAATCAGGTATTTCTGTGGCAAGCCCTGATAAAGAATATCTTGCTTCAATGGGTATTTACATCTTTAATGCAAAAGCGATGGAAGAATGCTTAAATAACAGCATGACGGATTTTGGAAAAGAGATTATTCCCGCTTCGATTAAAGATCATAAGGTTTCAGCCTTTGTGCATAACGGTTACTGGGAAGACATCGGTACCATCCGCAGCTTCTATGAGGCAAATCTTGATTTAACGGAAATTACCCCTCAATTCAACTTTTATGATGCGGAAGCGCCGATATATACTCACTACCGAAATTTGCCTGCGTCAAAAATCAACGGGGCACAGTTGGATCGCGTTACCTGCAGCGAAGGGTGCGTTATCACCTATGCGACGATTACCCGCTCGGTAATCGGTATCAGAACGATAATTGAGGCCGGCAGCGTATTGGAAGGCGTTGTCTGTATGGGAGCAGACTACTACGAATCCGATAGCAGCAAAGCCGGGGACGAAAAAGCCGATATTCCGTGTGTCGGTATCGGAAAAAACTGTCATATCAAAAAGGCCATTATCGATAAGAATGCGCGTATCGGGCATAACGTATCTATCGGTATGGGTGAAATACCGCCCGACGGCGACTACGGCTATTACCATGTTGTCGATCGTATTTATGTTATCACCAAAAATGCAATTATTCCTGATAACACTGTTATTTAAAAAAAGAGGGTAATCACATCAGGCAAAGTAGATAAAAGCGCAGAAGAAATGGGGCGCTAAACAGCCTGATGCGTTTACCTTTCACGATTTTTACACACGATTGTTGCGGTCTTGCATAATCTTTTTTTTTATGGTATTATCTATAAAGAACTTTATTATCCTTATAAGTCTAGTCAGGAGTCGTTCAAACGGCTCTTTTTTTGTTTACGGGAGTTGGTGCAATGGAATATGTGCAAAAAGAAAGCGTTCCGTATTTTGCCGATTATGAACAGCTGGTTGCCGGTCTCGGATATAAACTTGTGGATTTGCAAATTGTTCATCAAAAGTCAATGTGGGTTGTAAAAGCCGTTATCTATAGTAAAAACGGAGTCGGAATTGACGATTGCTCAAAGGTACATCGGACGTTATTATCACGTGCGGAAGTGTTGCTTAACTCTCAGGATATTCAGATGGAAGTAAGCTCTCCGGGACTTAATAGGGTGATAAAAAATGCAGTGGAATTTCAGGCCTTTATCGGTGAGAATATAAAGGTGTTGGAAGTTTCCTGCCCCGATTGGCTTGAAGGGGAATTGCTGGCGGCGGATACGGCAAGTATCCGGTTAAACATTTCCGGTGAGCAAAGGGATATCCGGTATGCGGATATAAAAAAAGCGAAATTGAATAAAATCTAAGGAGTCGGGTTAATGGCTGGGGTAAAGATTGAAGACGTCCGTAAATTCGCATTGGAAAAAGAACTGGATGAAGATCTTGCATTTAAAATTGTTGAACAAACATTAAAAGCTGCGTATAAAACAGCCTTTAAAACCGATGTTAATGCGGTTGTTATTACCGGCGATGATGGGGTAAACATCTATGCACGTAAAAAGATTGTGGATGATGTTGTTAATCCTGTGCTTGAAGTTGATATAGAAGAAGCAACAAAACTTGCTCCCGACTGCGAACTCGGCGACGAACTTCTTTTTGAACTGGATCCTAAAGATTTTAAGCGGGGGGCTATTCAAGCAGGTGTGCAGCGTGTACATCAAGCGACGAAAGAAATTCAAAAGGATAGTATTTACTCCGAGTATAAGGCAAAAGAAGGTGAAATTATCATCGGCTATTACCAGCGGAAGAAAAATGATAATATTTATGTCGACCTCGGAAAGGTAGAAGGTCTTTTACCGCGAAAATTTCAACTGCCGCAGGAAATATACCATCCCAACGACAGGATAAAAGCGCTTATAAAAGAAGTAAAAAAGCATCGGCAATCGAATGTCGTGCAGCTTATTCTTTCCCGTACCGATCCCGATTTTGTGCGCCGCTTAATGGAGCTTGAGGTTCCTGAAATTTACGATAACATTGTTGAATTATATAAAATTGTTCGCGAACCTGGCTATCGAACAAAGGTTGCCGTTATTTCTCATAGAGAAGATGTGGATCCTGTCGGCGCCTGCGTAGGACCTAAAGGTTCTCGTATCCAGACTATTATTACCGAGCTGGAGGGTGAAAAAATCGATGTGCTTGAATATTCAAGCGATCCGGCGATGTTTATCGCAAATGCGCTTTCTCCGGCGGAAGTGTTGAATGTCGTTATTCTCGATGAGGAAAAACATACGGCACTTGCTGTTGTTGCAGAAAGTCAGCTTTCAATTGCAATCGGAAAGCAGGGATTGAATGTTCGGCTGGCAAACCGGCTGGCAGACTGGAGTATCGATGTAAAAACCGAAAAGCAGTTCCAAGAGATGGATATTCATGCCGAAACCCGTAAGGCTGCTGAAGAATTGTTTAATGACGACGCTGTTTTACTAACGGAAGTTGAAGGTGCCGATCCTGATGTTTTGGCATTATTGCATGAGCATCACATTGAAACGGTTGAACAATTGTTGGATACTCCTCACGAAGAACTGTGCGCCATTCCCGGAATGTCCGAAGAAAAGGCTCGTGTGCTTGAGGCATTGATTAATGAATCATTTGAAATCATCGATGAAAATCAAGAGCCCGTGCAAGAAACACAATCCGAAAATCAAACAATGTCTGCATTGGATTCCGATGCGGAAGAAGTATACGAGTGTCCCGACTGCGGGGCGCCGATTACGATCGATATGACAGTCTGTCCTAACTGTGGTGTCGGTTTAAGTTTTGAATACGAGGACGAAGAATAGGAGTTGTATGGCAGAAGGTATCGAAAATACTCAAGAGCAAAAAGTTATCCTCAAAAAGGCAAAGCCTGATTTGGCTTTAACGCCGCAAGCTCAGCCTCAGGTACAGCAAACCGCGGAACAAAAACCGGTGCGGACAATAAAGCGGAAACTCAAGCCGGTCGCGCATCCTACGCAGAACTCCGCTCATTCCAACATTACAGGACAGCGCCCTGCAGGTGAACAAAAACGGCGTCCTGTTGTATCGTCAACTCCTGTGGATCCTTCCGCCCAAGTGAAAAAGGCAGTGGAGCATTCGGCGCAGCCTTCGGAACGAAAAAATTCCGGGCATATGCAGACTGAAGAAAACCGGCGCGTACAAAAGCACGGTGGTGAACGCACTGAGCGCTATGATAGACTCCGTTCTGAAAAACCGATGCGGAAAGACAGCTCTGAAGCTCAAGTACAAACTCAATCGGATAATAAGAATCAAATCCGTTCGTTGGATTTAAGCAGCAAACGACCCGACCGTCGTGCAGGAAATCTCGCGGGGGGGGCTAAGTCGGCTAACCGTTTCGGAAATCAAGGTAATCGGCATAGAGCCGACTTTGCAGGAGGCCAAGGACGAACACGGCAACCGGATGGGCGTGGTGATCAGAATAACCGCGGCGGCCGCATGGGCGGCTATTCGTCGGATAGACCGCGTACGGGCGGCTTTAATAAACCCGGTTTCCAGGGCGGACAGAATAGAGGCGGTGTCGGCGGTCGGCCGATGTCAAGCCCGATGCCGCTTGAAACCAATAAACAGAATACCAAAAAAGCGTTTAAGGGTAAAAAGACCTATTCACGCAAGGATCAGGAAAGCGAGTTCTTTGAAGAGAAACTGCTGCAGCAAAAGAAAAAGGCGAAAGAAAAGGTAAGCGCTGTTCCCAAGAGCATCGAAATGATGGAATCCATTTCCGTTGCGGAATTGGCTCGAAAGATGAACCTTAAAGCTTCCGAACTTATCGGTAAATTGATGGAAATGGGCATGATGGTAACGATGAATCAATCCATCGATGCGGATACTGCGACCATTCTTGCTTCGGAATACGAATGCGATGTTAAAATTGTCAGTCTTTATGATGAAACCATTATTGAAACCGTCAGTGATGAAGATGCCAAGCTGCTGACACGTCCGCCGGTTGTTACCATCATGGGACATGTCGACCACGGTAAGACCAAGACACTCGACGCTATCCGCAGTACCAACGTTACTGCACAGGAGTTCGGCGGTATTACGCAGCATATCGGTGCTTACATGGTGTCTACGCCCAAGGGCGATATCACTTTCCTCGATACGCCCGGCCATGAAGCCTTTACAATGATGCGTGCACGCGGTGCCGAAGTTACCGATATCGTTGTGTTGGTTGTTGCGGCCGATGACGGTGTTATGCCTCAGACAATTGAAGCGCTTAATCACGCGAAGGATGCAAAGGTTCCGATTATCGTTGCAATCAATAAAGTCGATAAACCGGAAGCGAATCCCGATAAGATAAAGACTCGCCTCGGCGAACTCGGTCTTGTGGCCGAAGAATGGGGCGGAGACACGATATATGTTCCTATTTCAGCCTTGCAGAAAAAGGGTATCGACGAACTGCTCGATGCGATTCTGTTGCAAGCGGAAGTATTGGAGCTTCAGGCAAATTACGACTGCCGTGCGGAAGGAAAGGTTATTGAATCCAAGATTGATCACGGGCGCGGTGTTGTCGCAACGATTATCGTACAGCGTGGAACCCTCAGAACCGGTGATCCCTATGTCGCAGGTGTGTATTCCGGACGTGTTCGCGCTATCTTTAACGACAAAGGTGAAAAGATCGACGAAGCGACACCGAGTATGCCGGTAGAAATTTTAGGACTTGAAGGAATGCCGAATGCAGGCGATCCCTTCCAAGTAACCGAATCCGAACGCATGGCTCGCCAAATTTCGTTAAAACGGCAGGAGCTCAAGCGGTTTGAAGATTCACGTAATGTGAAGAAGGTAACGCTCGATAACCTGTATGAAACGATCACCGACGGTGAAGTCCTTGAACTCAAAGTAATTATCAAGGGTGACGTACAGGGATCGGTAGAAGCCTTGAAGCAATCGCTTGAAAAGCTGTCTACCAAAGAAATACGCTTAAATGTTATCCATGCATCTGCCGGTGCTATCAATGACTCCGATGTTATGCTTGCTGCGGCGGATTCCAATGCGATTATTATCGGCTTTAATGTCCGTCCCACATCGCAGGCAAAGGCGCTGGCGGAGCAGGAAAAAGTCGATATCCGTAAATATAACGTTATCTATAAAGCGGTTGAAGAAATTCAACAGGCTATGGAAGGAATGCTTAGTCCCGATATTAAAGAGAATGTTATCGGTATGGCTGAAATCCGCAGCGTCATTAAAGTACCGAAGGTCGGCAATATCGCCGGTTCATATATACTTGAGGGTACGGTAAAACGGAATAGTACGGTTCATCTTATTCGTGACGGTATTGTGGTGTTCTCCGGTAAGCTCGCGTCCTTGCGCCGATTTAAAGATGATGTTAAGGAAGTGGCTGCAGGTTACGAATGCGGTATTGCGCTTGAAAACTTTAACGATATAAAGATTGGCGATCAACTTGAGATTATCGAAACCGTCGAAGTTGCGCGTAAACTGACAGATACACAGCGTTATGAAGCGCCCGAAGCTCATGACAGTGAATCGGAGAAGCAGCTGAATGAGTGAGTTCCGTTTGGATAAACTCGCGGAGCAAATCCGCGAGGAAATCTCCCGGTTGATTTTTTCAGGAAAGATAAAAGATCCGCGCGTTTCCAACTTTCTTTCGATAAATAGAGTGGAAGTGTCCGGCGACCTTGCGTACGCAAAGGTGTATGTTTCCAGCTTTATGGATGCGCACAAGACAAAACAGGGTGTCCGGGGCTTGGAAAACGCGGCGGGATTTATCCGCACAAGCTTGGCAAAAAAGCTGCATATCCATCAGTGCCCTCAGTTTACCTTTATCTATGATGAAAGTATCGAAGAAGGCTTTAATATGGTAAAAAAACTTGAAGCCTTAGAAGCGGCGTCGGATTCCGGGAACAATGCCCAAGAGTGAACCTCAATTTATTATCCCCTTTGCAAAACCTTCCGGTATAACCAGCTTTACCTCCCTTTGGCAGGTAAAGCATGCGCTCGGTACTAAAAAAGTGGGGCATACCGGTACGCTCGACAGCTTTGCTGACGGTTTACTTGTATTGCTTTCCGGGAAACTGACCAAACTTGTACCGTATATCACGGATTTTGATAAAACCTATCGCGTGCTGTTCTATTTCGGGAAGGAAACCGATACGCTCGACCCCGAAGGCGCCGTCATCGCCAAAAAGCCGCTTCCGGTGTATGCCGACTTTATTGCGGCAATTCGGCAGCTGACAGGAGCCATCGAGCAAGTGCCGCCTGTTTATTCGGCGGTAAAGCAGGCGGGAGAGCGGCTTTCCGATAGAATACGGCGCGGAGAAGCGGTAACCGTACCGCCTCGAACCGTTACCATCTATAGCATCGACATCGAAGAAATCTTTTATGCATCGGAAGCTGATATGACGGGTTCCGAAAAGCCCTGGCCGGATACGGGCGTTGAACATCTTGAAGCGGATACCGGTGCAATGTATCCCGGAACAGACATGTCTATGGCGCACCCCGAAGCGAATGCAGCCGCATTGAGTACGGCTCAAAAAATATCAGGCGCCGAAAAATCCGAAGCGGGCGCGGTTCAAAAAGTGCTTGGCGCTGTGCTATGCGTGCGTTGCTCCAAGGGGACGTATATCCGTTCATTGGTGCGGGATATTGCGCACCGCAGCGGTTCTGCCGCGTATGTCTATGCGCTTAGGCGTACAGCTGTCGGGCCGTTTACCCTTGAACAGGCGGCAGGTTTTTCAGCGCTGCCTCCTTTCGGAAGCGCTGCGGTGAATTTGGCAGATGCGGATTCAATCGGTACGGCGTCGAAATCCGTCCATGATAGAAGGGCAGGGCAAGATGGCGCGTGCGTGCCGGATTCAAAGCTTGTATCATATTCGGTTACCGAAGAAGAGATAAAGCGGGCGGCGCTGCCTTTAAATGAAGAGATTGCCCGCGCTATGCATTTTCAAACAGCGGCGCTTCAAGAAAAATATTATTCTGCGTTTATGAACGGAAAGCCCATCAGCGAGTACTGGTTTACAGGTACGCAGACGCTTTCTGACGGCGGAACTATCGCAGTGTTTTACGAAAAACGTTGCGCAGGTTTGATCACAAAAAACGGTAACCGGTTTCATTATCAAATAGTATTTAACAGGGGCAGGGTAAACGCATCAGATGCGTAAATTAAATTTCGCAAAATAAAGAGGTTGGGCGACCATTTGAGCTGCATCGCAGCGAAACTCTGGTTGAGCAGCCTCTTTATTTTGCGGTGTATATCACAAAGAATCTGATACGTTTACCATGGTAGGCTGGAGTGATGAAGATTATCTATTGGGATGATTTAATAAAAGAAGAAAACATGTATCCGCAAGGCTCCGCTATTTCGATAGGCGGTTTTGACGGGCCTCACCGCGGGCACGAGCGTATCTTATCGGCGGTGTTGACGGCTGCACGGAAAGGCGGTATTCCCGCAGGGATCATCACTTTTTTCCGCTCGCCCCGATCGGTTAAGGCGGGAAATGCCTATGCAGGCGATGTTTCTACACTGGAAATGAGACTGCAAAAATTTGCCGAGCAAGGATTTAGCTTTACGGTGCTGATTGACTTTTCCGCTGATTTCGCTAAAATGAAAGGCACTGTTTTTTTTGACATACTAATAAAAACTATCTGCATAAAATATCTTGCCGTTGGCAGTGATTTTACCTGCGGGTATCGCCACGATACGGGAGTAGGGGACTTACAGCGCCTTGCTCGTGAAAGGGGCTTTTGTTTTGATTCCATCGAACAGCTTTATTCGGCACGGCACGAGCGTATCAGCTCAAGCGCAATACGGCAGGCCGTTGAACAAGCTGATTTCACCCTTGCAAAAGACCTCCTCGGGTATCCTTTTTTCTTAGATGTCTCAAAAATAGTCCGGCGGAGAGAGGGTTCTGTATGGTCTATCGAAAAATCGGCTGTAACACAGATTCTCCCACAGAACGGACAGTATTCAGCCTGCGCATATTTACAGACGGGTGTGATTATTCCCGTACAGGTGAAGGTTACGGATGCTTTGCTTGAAGTTTCCGGAGAGACTGCAGCGCCGGTTCCGTCCGCCGCAGGAACATTGATACGTAAATTGGAATTTATACGGAAGGAGTAAGAAATGGCACTTACAAAAGAACACACAGCATCGGTTGTTATGAAATTCGGTGCAAACGAAAAAGATACGGGCAATACCAGAGTTCAGATTGCGTTGCTGACCGACAGAATCCGTCAGCTTACCGAGCACTGCAAAATCAATAAAAAAGATAAGAGCAGCCAGCGGGGACTTTTGGTATTGGTTGGACAGCGTCGGCGCTTGCTGAAATACTACAAGCGTACCAACCTCGAAGGCTACCGTGCCCTTATTAAAGAGTTAGGTTTGCGCAAGTAAGATAGATGCTGCTTAATGCGCAAGGAAAGGAATAGAGCATATCCGAAAATATCGTTTTTTGGACAGCGTCCTTGATTTTCCTTTGATCGATTTAGGCGGCATACAACGGTTACCTATCGGAAACGGGTAGGTAGCCGTTTTTTATAAGTAATTTGAGGAATTGTAATTTAGAAGGAAAGATTATGAGACAGAGAGTAACGTATAAGATCGGAAATGAAGAGTTAATTTTAGAGACAGGCCATCTGGCAAAACAGGCAAACGGCGCTATTTATGCGCAATTCGGCGGAACCGCAGTGTTGGC
>CAUPUT010000045.1:0-9377 GCA_963514615.1 uncultured Treponema sp. | reverse complement strand
AAGTAGATGCCCGCCTGTTTTCAAAAGGGGGACGATGCGTTTATATGTACGCCCCCTGATATTTCTTTTCAAATTCAATTGTCGTATTGGAGCCGTGCCCCGGATACACCTGCGTATTTTCCGGCAGCTCGGTAAAAAGCCGCTTGAGCGACTGGCATATCTGCATTTCATTGCCGCCAAGCAAATCGGTTCTGCCGCGGGAGCCGTAAAAAAGGGTATCCCCGCTGAAGAGGACACCGGCTTCTTTGTTCCATAGGCAAACAGAACCTTGGGTGTGACCGGGCGTATGAAGCACGGTAAAGCCGTTTACGCTGTCTCCTTCTTTATAAAAATCCGTCGGTTCGGGGAGCGGATTTTTTTCCAGCGGCTCAATCAGTTTTTCGGCATGAAGCGGTTTAAAGCTCTTTAAATGGGTTTCCATACCGGCTGTTCCGAGGTATGCGGCATCTTTTTCGTGAATCCATAAGCGGTAATCGGGATATTTTCTTACTAAGGCCGGTAGACCGCCGACATGATCAAAATGACCGTGTGTCAGCATAATTTCAAGGTGAGTTGGATTAAGTTTATCTAAATACTGGGATAATTCGGGGCTCAATCCTCCCGGATCGATGACGGCAACACTCTTTTCGCTCAACGGAAATACCCATGTGTTAACCATAAGGTAGCCGGTTTCAAATTTTTCTATTGATGAATAGTGCATGGCAAAGTCCTTTTACAAGCTTTGAGAATGATGAAACTAATATAGGTGATTTTATGGATTAAAACAATCACAACAAGCAAACACATCCGACTGTGTTTGAAAATATATGGGTGGTTTTTTTGTAGAAAGATTACAAAGCCGATTATCAATTCATTATAAATAAAATTTAGAATCGATGAATCGGCTTTGTTGGTGATTGTTAAAAATTAATATGATTTTGAATCATATGACTTGCGGTTTTTTTTCATTAACTTGCGCTGAAGAGCTTTCTTCTTTCTATTTAAAATAGTCGACGGCTTTTCATAGTATTCGCGCTTTTTCCACTCGCGGATAATCCCCTCTTTTTCAACTTGACGCTTAAAACGCTTAATCGCTTTTTCAAGGTTTTCGGAATCATCGATAACGATACTTGCCACTTACAGAATCACCTCCAATGGATTATATCCTTAGTATCTTCTTGTACGATAACGATTTTATATCCTTCTGTCAAGATAATACATTGCCTCGCATTAAATAAAAAGCAATTGACCATGGAAACGGTAACACGGTAGAAATATTTCGTGCGGTTGTCCTTATATTGTTTAACAATCTCTTGTGTTTTTAGCAAAAATATGTACGCTATATAGTATAGCAAGACTGATGCTTTATCAGGGAAGATTAAAAAATGAAGAGGCATTATATGAAACACAAGTTCTCTATACTCTATCTTGGTTTGGCCTTTGTTCTATTGGGATGCGCAAGCACTCATCGCCCTATGCCTACAAAATTGGACTACCGCATGAGCTTTAGTACCGAAATGGCTCTTGGCGAGTTTTTTACTTTTTATGTGAATGCGGAAACAGGAGACCAAGATTGTGTGTGGCTTGACCGTAATAATAACGGAGTACAGGATGCCAACGAAAAAATTACCAGTTTTGGATATGGAAAGAAACATGAACTTACCTTTCCGCTTGAATCACAGCAGATGACGCTTTACGGAAAGGTGACTGTATTCGGCTGTAGTGCAAATAAGATCACAAGCCTTGAAGTACATAACAACCCTGTACTTGAATATCTAGCATGCTCGCAAAACAACATACAGAGCTTAAATCTCCATTCTAATACCCGTCTAAAGATATTACAATGTTTTAGGAATAAATTACGCTTTTTAGATGTGGGTAATAATATGAAGCTTGAAAAATTATGGTGTTCCGGTAATCGCATCAGTGCATTGAATGTCAGTAAGAATACGGAACTTACCCGATTGTGGTGCGGTCGTAATAGATTGACTACTTTGGATGTAAGCCTTAATACAGAATTAGAAGATATTGCTTGCGGAGGAAATCCTTTAACATCATTGGACATCCGTACAAATACGCAGCTGCAGTCCATTGAATGTATGGGATGCGAACTGAGATCGTTAGATGTAAGCTATAACACACAACTAAAGGAACTGATGTGTTCATTCAATCGACTTACCAAGCTTGATCTGCATAACAATCCTAAATTAAAAAAGCTATGGTTTGGCAGCAATCGTTTTACAACACTTGATGTAAGCGCTAATACCGATCTTTATGATATAAATTGTTCGAATAATAAGCTTACCGGTGAAGGAATGGAGGCTTTTATTCAATCGATTCCTCCGTGCAGCTCTGATGAGGAAGGTAAACTCGTTGTTGTCAATACCGATGCGAACATCAAGGACAAAAACATTTGTACTGCAGCCCAGGTGCGTGCCATGAAAGCAAAAAACTGGGAGGTGTACTCTTACGGCGGATATTTTAAAGGTGAGAACATATATACAGGAGCAGACGCAGCGCCAGCTGAAACTCGGAATATAATCCAAGCAAATTAGTGGAGAACGGAATATGCTCTATTTGCTTATTCCTCTACAACGGAGCACAGAATCGGTATTGAGCATGCACGTATTGCATTTTCGCCGTGAGGCATCTTCAAGCTTTCTTTTGGAAAAATGCGTGCTTGACTTCTGCATTAGATCAATATACACTGAAAGTATACCGATATTATCGGTAGCCGCCTAATGAAATACTGTATGAGATGGATTTTATGGGGCTGTGTATTTCAAAAATAAGACTCTTCTAAATGTAATCGCCTTTTAGATATGTCTGTTTGAGTTGATTTCTGCGAAGGTTTAATGCCCCGACGCTCTGCGTCGTAATGGTATTAAAACCGGCTGCAAATAGTCATAGTACAAATCGTTAGAAAAAAGTTTCAAAGAGAGAATACTGTCCGGGCGGGAAATCCGGAAAATGCTAGGAGAGATACTATGTCCATACGCTCTAAACTTACACTTTTCATGATTATTACCGTGCTCGTTACAGCTTCGCTCAGCCTTACCTTTATGGTTTTGTCGGTTCGTAAAAAAATTCGAGCAGCGGTTTTATGAAGACACTCACGCAATGCTCGATTCTGCCGCAATCAATTTAGAAGTCGCTTTTGTCAGAGGTTTTTCCGCTGCGCAGTATTGGGCGGAAAACCATAACCTTATCGATTGGGTTGAACAGGGACAGCCGGAAGGGAATCTTAAAGGCGAGGTAATGCGGGATTTTCAGAAGCTTGCTTCAAAAGATAATATCATTTCAGTATTTATTGCCGGTGCCCGAGCGGAAACCAACTATCAGTCTGACGCAAATGGAGTAGTGAAAATAGGAAAGTTGAGTACCAAAAATGATTCTGACGCATGGTTTTATACTACTTTGCAGCTCAAGGATCCAATCACTTTTTTTATCAATAAAAATAAAGAAACCGGCCTTACCGCTTTATGGATCAATGCACAAGTTTTCGATATACAAAAACATATTATCGGTGTCGCAGGTATCGGGCTGAGTTTAGAAACATCCGTAGCGAGCTTAAAGCAAGCAGTTCCGAGTGTACATTCGACGCTCTGTTTGGTTGATTCTGATGGAAATATCGTTATTTCATCGAACGATGATGTGTTCGGTAAACGTTTGCAAGACTATATTCCTGACGAAGCGCAGCCGGTGTCGGGTTTTACACATCTTGGTACGTGGTATGATAAACGGTCGGGAAAAATGATCTATGCAAAAAAAGCGGCATCTAAAGATTTCCCCTATAGCATTGTGTTGACGGCGCCGATTAAAGATTTTTTACCGTCAGTGTTTAGTATTGTGCTGGATTCTACGGTTGCAATAATCATAATGCTGCTTTTAGTATCGCTGCTGATTGCGCTGAATGCACGGAGTACTTCAAAACGGATTATCGACATTGGAGGTGTGCTCGGTTCACTTGCTCAAGGAGATTTGACGGTGCAAGCAGATACACACAAGGATGAAATAGGTCAAATCGGTAATTATTTGAATCATACAGCGGGTACGATGCGGAAATTATTTAAACAAGTCAAAGATGAAGCAAATAATATGACGAGTATCGGTGAAAGTCTTTTTCTGGAAATGCAAAAAGCGGGCGGTGCGATTACCCAGATTGCAAATGAAATAGACAACCTCCATGCTACAGCGGATGATCAAGCGCACACTGTTTCGGAAACATCAAGCGCTATTTCACAGATTATTGAAGCGATACGGGAATTAAATACGTCGATCGAAGGGCAATCTTCCGATGTCAGCAATGTTTCTTCCGCGGTAGAGCAAATGGTTGCAAATATTCAGGCGGTTTCCGGAAGTGTACAAAAAGCAAATGCTGCACTTCAAATGCTTTCGTCGGCAACAGTCGACGGTAAAAATACTCTTGTTGAGACGAATGCCATTTCACAAAAGATTGCAGAACAATCGGGCGGTTTGCTTGAAGCTTCAAATGTCATTGAAAATATCGCCTCACAAACCAATCTGCTGGCGATGAATGCTGCTATTGAAGCCGCCCATGCCGGTGAAACAGGGAAGGGTTTTGCGGTTGTTGCCGATGAGATTCGGAAACTGGCAGAGGAGTCGAGTGCGCAAGGGAAAACGATTAACGGAACTCTAAAGATGATAACCGGCGAGATAGACCAGTTGGTGAAGGCCGCATCATTGGCAGTAGAAAAATTTACCGTTATCTCGGAACATACCGATGCAGTACAGGAATCGGCCTCTATGGTTGCTTTTTCTATGACGGAGCAGTCAAAAGCCGGTAAAGAAGTGCTGTCTTCTATGCAGGATATAAATGCGGTAACGCGATCGGTTCAACAAGGCTCTGCTGAAATATCCGGCGGAAGTGAGAAGGTTATGGATGAGGTACGGAACTTAGATAGAGTTACGCAAAACCTTCAAAACCGTATGGAAGAGATGGCTTCAAATTTTATGCAGATTAATGATGCTATTTACGGAGTAAAGTCGTTTACGGAAAGAAATAAAGAAAGCATCAACCGATTGGTCGGGGAAGTCGGAAAATTCAAAGTGTAGTTTGATGGGGTGTTTTCGTCGTCGGTTGCACTTGGCAGTGAAGTTTATATGGGGGGGCATTTAGATCAACATACCTCGATACTTTGCCTGAGGTATGTTGATGGAATCCGAAAGCAACCTATACGTTTCGGTTGTGCATAATCTCCAGCTCTTCCATCACAAGATCGACAACAGCCTGTTTTTTGTCATCTCCTTCATGGCAGCGTTGTTTGGCACGTTCACGGAATTCGTTGCAGTCGATAACGGGACTTACCTCTATGACGACCTTATCTTGACACACAATGTCGCCGAGCATATTGGAAGGATCATCCGAAATGCGTAAACAGTTACCGTTAATAGATACCAGCATCATTACATCGGAGGTTCGGATATACGAGTCGATTTCGCGGACACCCCGTTTTGTTTCCGGTTTTCCCGGGCGGTAGCGGGTTCCAGCCGGATATACGATAACAGCTTTTCCTTCTTTTCGTACTTCTTCCAGCGTCCGCATCGAGGCAATATTGATACTGCGGCTTCGTTTTTTCTCTTCTTCCAGTTGTGCGGGGTCGGTAATGCCGGCGAGTGTTCTGCTCGGATAAATGACGATGCGTTCATATCCTTCGGTAAGGGCAGCTATCAGAGGATCCTCTTCGGTAAGTTTCATCCCTGCCATTGCGATAGAACGATGGGCAAGTTCTTTTCCTGCATTCCCTGTTTGTTCCATTAAATATAAGAAAATCGGTAAATCGAGGTTACTGTAGTGTTCGGAAAGAATGATCCCTTTTTTACCGGCTTTAATTGCCGTTAAAAATTCAGCGATATGAGCTTCAGGGTATAGTTTTGACCCTTCCAACAAGAGTTTCTGTACGGTAGCTTCTAAGATAGTACGAATCTGAGGATTTTCCAGTTTGTGTACATTTTCTTCGGTGATAACATTATCCTTACTTGCATATTGCTCAAATAGCGGTCTGAGCTCTTCAAGCATATTTTTTAGTACAAGACCGTCCATTTTTCTCCTCCCTAAAATAATATAATTGGGAGTCTCTAACAACCGAAGCTTTTAGAGATGCCCAATTGTCATTTGATTTAAAAAAGTACCGGATATTACCGGTCGACAATATTCTCCTATACGGAAAGGCGTTTCAATAACGGCGGTAGTTCGTAAATTGACTTAATCGAAGGTATACCGGATTCTTTCGTAAAATCCGTATATCGTTCTTTTTCATCAATGAGCACACTATTGCCCCCGATTTGAACAAAACCTTTAACGTATGCAGGATAATCATCTAAAAACAATGTTTCTGCAACTGTTTTATGTACCGCTGCAAGAGGTTTGATAAAGGCGGCCGGCTCCGGTTTCCCTTTTCCTTGGTTATAGGAAATATCAAAAATGCCGAGAAATAAATCACTGATATTAAAGAAGTTTAAAACTCGTTCCGCATGTGCCATCGGTGCATTGGTCAAAACTGTCATCGGCATTTGCAATGAAAGTAAAAAGTTCCTTAAATTGGGATCCGGCTGCAACTCGGAAATTTCCGAAGCAGGGTGTACAGCCTCAAAGTACGTATTCCTATCATTAAAATGATATTCACACTCAAGCCATTCAAGTGTGGTGCCGTAGTTATGTCGCCGTGTACGCTGTAATCTTATAGCCTCTTCCAGCGGCACCGACAAAAAATCGGCAATGAATTGAAACATTCGTTCGGAAATTCTCTGTTCCATTAGATTCGATGCGGAATAGAGCGTATTATCAATATCAAACAGTAAATGATCTATCATTTCTATTGTAGTATAGCACAAAAGCTAAAAAAGTCCATTAAAATACGCTTGCTCAGCGCTATAAGCATGGCTGTTTACCGTTAGACTGATAATCGTAAAGCTTCCTTCTTTGTTTTTAATACACCGCTTTATATCTTTTGAAACTTGTTTCGATTCGACATCGTATATAGACTGTGTAAGAGTGAAAGCTGTCTGGGTTCCTTGGATAGTCGTATATTGCAGCAATATTTTGGCAAAGGGGCTTGATGAGCTTAACAATCGAAGCAGCTGTTCCGGTACCGATAATGTATTTCCACTTTTGTCTGCTGGTAGATTTACTGTACTGACGGTTAAAAATGCCGTATTTCCACATAGGAACGAATTGTCAGCGATTTTTTTCCACTGACTATCTAAATGGAGCTGTACGTCCGATACGGTTATCGTTTCTTTTTTTGCCGATTTATCAAGTGTAAATGTATTTGTTCCCTGTTTAGGCTTTGCAGGGCTGTAACCATAAAATACGGATTCTCCGTTGCCGTTAATAGAGCCTATTTCGGTTAATTCCAATATCGTTTCTTTTTTTGCTCCGGTTATTGTTTTAAGGTGAAATAGGGGGACAAAAGATTGAAAGTCAAGGGTAACAGCACCGCCGAATTCTTCCATTTGCTTGCGTACCGTTGTTGTTCCGAATACTATTTTTGCATCGCGAGGGAAGGTTTTAAGCTCATAGAGCTTTGGTAATAGCGTCATCAAATAATTAACCCCAAAAGTGTCATCCGGCGTAATGGAAGAGATGATTTGCTGACCGGTTAATGATAATTTTCCTTTTTCAATGTTACCGCTGAATAGGATAGATACGGTACGGGGATTTTCCGGATCGTCGGTACGGATAAAAGCACCGTAAGTTTCGTCATTATAGTATAAAAAACCTATCCACGTAGGGGCTTTCCATGAATAGTCTCGATAAATGACGTAATCGCCGGAAAGGGTGCCCTGTGCCGATTCGGTAAGCGGCTTTTGCGTGGCAAAAAGAAAAGTAGGGATAAATGCCGTCATACAGCATATGATGAGTCGTATGGTGCATCTCTTTAGAAGCCCTTTGTAATAATTCATTGTGTCTCCTCAAAAAGAGTCTAATCATCTTTACAAAAGCAGTTTGACTTTCTATTAACTCTTTTCCGCATTTTCTTCAGCGTATTTCTTGAACTCTTCTTCGCTCATTTTATCGGCATAGAGCGGATAGAGTGCTTCAACTAAATCTTCCAATGTAGGAAATTTTGCACCGTCTAATTTGTATGGCATTATTATACCTCGCTTATTGTATTGAGAATTTTGATGAGCTCTTCTTTTGTTCCTTTAATGAGCGGCACATCCGCAAGAGGCCGGTCGATATTGCGGAGATATTCGGGAATTATCGGTGATTCACCGCATATCCGGGTGAGAATGTCGCTTTCAAAGGCAGGATGATCTTTTGAAACCAACACGAGGGATTCTCCGCCGCGCCTTTGGCATATATTTCGGGTTCGTGCCGCCGCATACGCATGGGCTGTGGCTGTATCGAACATGATCCCATACCGTCGATAGGAATCGCTGATCAGCGCTTCCGCCTCCGCATCCGAAACCTGCGCAGGGAAAATAATCGATTTCATCACGCCGGGGCTGAGTGTAAAAATTTGTTCAAGTCGTTCGATGCTGGAAGGAACGGCAGGGTCGGCGGGGCCGCGTTCTGCTAACGGAATGGAAGAGTTCACGCAGCGGCAGCTGCCGGTTTTGTCGCAGTTAAGTGCTTCCGTTGCATCCGTAATAAAGCCGTTTACCGGTAAACAAAACTTCCATGCGTATAAGCCTGCTGCAAGATTGCCGTAGTTACCGGAAGGAACGGCATAGAATATCTCCCCTGCCGTTCTCATTTTTATGCGGGTAAAGGCAAACATATAGAAAAACACTTGAGGCAGGATGCGTCCGATATTGACGGTATTTGCCAGTGTCAGGTTATAATCTTTTACAAGCTGCCGTTCTTGGTAAATAGAGCGGATAAGGTTTTCAACAGTAGTGATGTCTCCTTCAACCTCTACGGGATAGACGGAACCTCCGTTCCGGAATAAATGTTCGGGCTTTAAGCCTTTCGCATAGCCTTTTGGGTATAAAATAATCAGTTTAAGATGTTTTTTGTTTCCAAAAGCAGCGGCCATGCTTCTGCCGCCCGCGCCGGTGCTGGGAGCAATGACGATGGCATTTTTTTCATCTATCGTCAGCAAATGTTCCAATGCGGAGGAAAGCCATAAAAAGCCGAAATCCCGGTGATTGCCGGTCGGACCGTGAAACAATTCCAATAAAAACAGGCGGTCATCCAGCTGGCGAAGCCGCGGGCTATAGCCCTGAAAGGCTGTGGCTGCGATTCGCTCGGAAATAACAGGGCTGATCTCTTCTTTGAGCAATGCGGCGGTCAACGAGCCTGCTATGGTCGAAAAGGTCGTCTGCTCATTCATGTGCAATATCCACGATCGTAAATCGTGTTCGGAGTATGGAACATATAAACCGCCGTCGGCAGGCATACAATCAAAGATTGCATGTTTAAAGGAAAC
>CAUPUT010000044.1:0-9564 GCA_963514615.1 uncultured Treponema sp. | reverse complement strand
ACGTATTTGTTTTTCCCGTCATCGTCTTTAAACCGTACATTGAGGCGGCGTGCCTGATAGTCGGTGCAGTTTGAGGTGGAGGTAACCTCACCCCATTCTCCGCCGTTGCGCCCGGGCATCCATGCTTCCAAGTCCCATTTACGGTAGGCGGGAGCGCCGAGGTCTCCGGTGCAGGTATCGACAACACGGAACGCAATGCCTAAACCGGTAAAGATTTCTTCTTCGATAAGGCGGAGTTTTTCGTGGATTGCATCGGATTCTTCGGGGGTACAGTATACGAACATTTCCAGCTTGGTAAATTGGTGGACGCGGTACAGTCCCTTAGAGAACTGGCCTGCCGCTCCAGCCTCGCGCCGGAAACAGTGCGAAAGACCGCAATACATCAACGGGAGCTTTGCTTTTTCAAGTATTTCGTCCGAGTGATAGCCGCCGAGCGTAATTTCCGCCGTGGCGACAAGGCAGGCGCCTTCATCTTCTATAGTATAGACGTTCGATTCGCTTCCGCGCGGATTAAAACCGATACCGCGGAGGATTTCTTCTTTTGCAACATCAGGGGTGATAAACGGGGTAAATCCGTGCTTGCGCAAAATATTCAGACCGTACAGTACCAGCGCCTGCTCCAAAAATACCGCTTCATTTTTAAGATAGTAGAATTTTACGCCGGAAACCTTTGTTGCTGCATCAAAATCGATTAAATCAAGCGCTTCTGCCAACTGCACGTGATCTTTCGGCTCAAAATCGAACTGAGGAACGGTACCCACCTGTTTTACTTCGCAGTTTTCCGTATCTTCTTTGCCGACCGGAGCATCGGGATGTGCCATGTTCGGAATCTGCATCATTGCCGCATCAAGCGCCGCTTCTTTTTCTTTTAAAGCTGCTTCGGCAGCCGCGATTTCGGCTTTAATCGCCTTGCCCGTTTCGATAAGCGCATTTCGTTCTGCAGCGTCCTTAGCTTTTTTCATTGCAAGGGAGTTTTCATTTCGTTTTGCCTGCAACCCCTGCAGTGCAGTTACCATTTCGGTCCGTTCGTCAAAGAGGCGGACGGCAGCCTCCGCATCGGCGTGCATAGCGCGGTTTACAATATTTTGTTTAACCGCTTCCAAATTATTTTTGATAAATCGATAGTCAAGCATGGTATTCCTTAAAATTCAACAGTTGAATAAAATGTGCATTTTGGAAACTGTTGAATTAGTGCGCGAAAAGCGCACATGTTTAATAAGCGATGTTTCGGCTTTGCCGAAACTCGACGGATAACGAGGCAGTCTTATTGCGGCTGCTGAAGTTACTTCGGTATTTTATGAAGTTCCGGCACTTTATGCAAGCGTTGCCCTGTATAAAAAATAAGATAAATGCGCAAATCATTTCGATGCGGCTGCTCTGAGTTTTTCTCAAAAACAATTTGCTGTCGCTAAAAATAGAAATTTTTTATAAATTTTTAACGATTCCCTATTGCCTTAATATATTTTTTTCTCTATTATGTTAGCTCCTCGCAACAAGGCAGAGTTCTTGTTGCAAAATATATCACAATGTAAGGAGTTACACCATGAATAAGTGGTCTGACTATTTTTCTACGTTTAAGGGTGACTGTTGGCGCACCGGTATCGACGTACGCGACTTCATCCAAAATAACTATACTCCCTATACGGGAGATGATGGGTTCTTGGTTCCTGCTACGGAAAAAACAAAACGTGTGTGGAATAAACTCACGGAAATGTTTAAAGAAGAGACAAAACGGGGCGTATATGAAGCCGAAACGAAAAAGCCTCAAGGGATCGATGCTTACGGCGCAGGGTACATCTTAAAGGATGATGAGGTTATTGTCGGCTTGCAAACGGATGCTCCGCTTAAACGCGGTATCTACGTTAAGGGCGGTTGGCACGTTGTCGAAAATGCGCTGAAAGCCTACGGATATGAACTTGACCCGCTCACAAAAGAAATCTTTACCAAGTATCGTAAGACGCATAACGACGGCGTTTTTTCCGTCTATACCGAAGAGATGCGTGCAGTGCGCAAGTCGGGTATTATCACCGGTTTGCCCGATGCCTACGGACGGGGACGTATTATCGGAGACTACCGCCGTGTCGCACTGTACGGCGTTGACAACCTGATCCAAGAACGCAAAGAAGCGATGCAGCAGCTTGACGTCAGTGAGTTAAGCGAATCGGATATCCGCTATCGCGAAGAAATCAGCGAGCAAATAAAAGCGCTGGAAGCCTTTGTCCGTATGTGCGCGAGCTACGGTTTTGATGTGAAGCGGCCGGCGGAAAATGCACGCGAAGCGGTACAGTGGGTTTATTTTGCCTACCTTGCCGCCACAAAAGATCAAGACGGAGCGGCCATGTCGATTGGGCGTACCTCCACGTTCTTGGATATCTTTATCGAACGGGATATTGCAGAAGGCAAGCTCACCGAAACGGAAGCACAAGAGCTTATCGATCAGTTTATTATCAAGCTGCGTATTATCCGCTTCCTCCGCACACCGGAATACAATGAGCTGTTCTCCGGAGACCCTACGTGGGTTACCGAAGCGCTCGGCGGTATGGGCGTTGACGGACGTCCGCTCGTTACCAAAACTTCGTTCCGCTATTTGCACACGCTGTATAACCTCGGTCCGGCTCCGGAACCGAACATGACCGTGCTGTGGTCTAACCATGCGCCGGAAAATTGGAATAAATTCTGTGCAAAGGTTTCAATTCAAACGTCTTCCATTCAATATGAAAATGATGATTTGATGCGCCCCGACTTCGGCGATGATTACGGTATCGCGTGCTGTGTTTCTCCGATGAAGATCGGTAAGCAAATGCAGCTGTTCGGTGCACGTGCAAATCTGCCCAAGTGTTTGCTGTATGCCATCAACGGCGGCCGCGACGAAAAGTCCGGTGTACAGATTGCACCGATGTTCAGCCCGATCACATCGGACTATCTCGACTATGACGAAGTGATGGAACGGTTCGAGCAGATGATGAAATGGCTTGCCGGTGTGTATATGAATGCGTTGAAAATCATTCACTATATGCACGACAAATATTCATACGAAGCGTTTGAGCTTGCCTTGCACGATGCGGATGTTGAACGCATTCAGGCTACCGGTATTGCAGGTCTTGCAATTGTTGCAGATTCGCTTGCAGCAATCCGCGACACCAAGGTAAAGGTTATCCGCAATGAGGATGGGCTCGCGGTTGATTTTAAACGTGAAGGTGAATATGTTCCCTACGGTAACGACAATGATGCGACGGATCAGCTCGCGGTCATGGTTGCACGTAAGTTTATGAACTACCTGCGCCGCCACGAAACCTACCGCCATGCAAAAGCAACGCAGTCGGTATTGACGATTACCTCGAACGTCGTATATGGAAAGAAAACCGGCGCAACGCCGTGCGGACGCTGTGCGTATGAACCGTTCTCTCCGGGCGCAAACCCGATGAACGGACGCGACACCAACGGAGCGATTGCTTCACTTTCTTCGGTTGCCAAGCTGCCGTTTGAAGATATCGGCGACGGTATCTCGTACACCTTTGCAATCGCGCCGAATGCGTTGGGTAAAGAAACGAATAACCGCGTGGATAATTTGACCTATCTGTTGAGGGGTTACTTTACTCCGGAAGGCGGACAGCACCTGAATGTCAACGTATTCGACCGAGCGCTGTTGGAAGATGCAATGGAAAATCCCGAAAAGTATCCGCAGCTGACCATCCGTGTTTCCGGTTATGCGGTAAACTTCGTGAAGCTGACGCGAGAGCAGCAGTTGGATGTTCTCTCTCGTACCATCAATCAGTCCTTTTGAAATATACGGCATATCTACTGCGTCGTACGCTGAAAATAAATGCTCAACGTATCATAGATACGCCTCCGCTTTATTTTCAGCTAGCTCCTTGTATCTATACCGTCTATTTCAAAAGGCTTACGGAAAAAGGCTTTTCAAAACCGCCACGGATGGCGGTGGTTCCAAGCAGGAGCGAGTTCGCACTGCGAACTCGTCGTTGAACAGTGTACAGGGACGTACACTGTTCAACAGTCTATTTCAAAAGGCTTACGGAAAGTCTGTTCAGAAACGACACGGTTGCCGCTGGTTCTAAGCAGTAGCGATGTTTTTGCGCTGCAAAAACTCGCGTTCAAAAATTGACAAGAAAGTCAATTTTTGAACTTGCCACGGACGGCGGTGGTTCCAAGCAGGAGCGAGATTTGTGTTATATGCACAAATCTCGTCGTCAGAACGCCCAAGGATGGGCGGGGCATAAGTCAGAAACAAGTTTTGGAATATAAAACTTGTCCTCCACCGATGTACATGGACGTACATCGGTGGAGAGGTACACGGACGTACACTGTTCAACAGGCTTACGGCAAAAGGATTCTATACATCAACATTTATGGCATATATTCATTCGTATGAAACATTTGGGACGGTAGATGGGCCGGGGCTGCGGTTTGTGGTGTTTTTACAAGGCTGTCCGCTGCGCTGCAAGTATTGCCATAACTGTGATACGTGGGAACGGAAGTATGCGCGTATTCTGGATACTGCTGAGCAGACCTTTGAGCGGATCAGACGGTACAAGCACTACTACCTTTTTGCAGGCGGTGTTACGGTAACCGGCGGGGAGCCGCTCGGGCAGCCTGAATATGTAAAAAATCTCTTTGAACTGTGCAAAAAAGATTCACTGCATACGGCGGTGGATACATCCGGCTATTTTCTAAACGATAAAGTAAAGGCGGCTTTGGAGTACACCGATCTTGTTTTGCTCGATATAAAATCGATTGATGAAAAGCAGCATCAGGAGCTGACCGGAGCGCCGCTTTCGCGGGTTTTAGCCTTTTTGGATTATCTTACTTCCATTAATAAACCGGTGTGGCTGCGGCATGTGATTGTACCGGGTATTACATATAATACTGTGCTATTAGAAAAGCTAGCCGACTTTATTAAGCCGCTGTCGAATGTGGAAAAAGTTGATCTTCTTGCCTACCACACACTCGGTGTATTTAAATGGAAGGAACTCGGCAAGGTCTATCCGCTGGAAGGAGTACCGCCGCTTTCGGCTGAAGAGTATGCAGTTGCAAAGCAGATTTTTCTTGACCGCGGTTTACCGCTTACATCGGGTAACACAAGATAAAACGATAGAATTTGCTAAAAACTGTAAGCCTATCGGCTTATGGTACGGGCTGTTGAAAAGACAGTCTGAGACGGTTGATCGCGGTAATTATTTGCTGTCTACGTATTTACTCACGTAAAAATCTAACTGAAACGATTGACTTTTAAAATGATATAAATATAATGACGAGACATTTAAAAACGGCATTGGGTATTGCCGATGCCGTATATTTGAGGAGAAAGTGATGAAAAAAACTGTTGCTTTGTGTATGGGCTTTGCTCTTTTGGTATTTGCGACTGTATCCTGTGTTAAAACTAATCGACAGGTAAGCAGTGACATGCAAGCATCCGTTACAAATGATTTTAGAAAAGAATCGTATTTGAATGGCATTGCGTATCAGTTATCTGCAGAGGTTAAGGGGCTGCAAATTCAGGCTTTTAAGCTTGCGCGAATTCAGCTGGATCAGCGCCTGCTGGAAAGAGATCAAGGAAAGTACGCAAGACCGATCGCCATCATTTCCGATATTGATGATGCGCTCGCAGATGACGCTATGTATATGGCGGATATTGTACTGCGTGAAGGTAAATGGGATAATGGTCCGTGGGACTATTACTATGATGCAGTGGGCACTACAGCCTGTAAAGCTTTGCCCGGCGCCGTTGAGTTTTTACAATACGCTAAGAGTAAAGGCGTCGAAGTTTTCTATATTACCAATAGAGATTGGGATCAACACGATTTAACGGTACAGCAGCTTGAACGCTTGGGCTTTCCGTATGCAGACTCTGCGCATGTTCAGGTTATGAATACCGAAGGTTCTTCCAACAAAACGGAACGCAGAGAAAATGTATTAAAGACGCATGATGTTGTTATGTACATCGGCGATAATATCGGAGATTTTACCGCAGCGTTCAAGCGCGAACTTGGTCCCGTTAAAAGAACTGAAATGGCATTGCAGGATGAGTATAAAAATCTCTGGGGCGATAGATGGATTGTATTACCGAATGCAACCTACGGCGATTATGTGGGAGCGGTATGGTACAATGATAAAAACGCCGACGCTGCAAAAAGAAGTCAATATATAAAAGACTTATTGGATTATTACCGATTCAGTAATACTAAAAAATACAGCTCATGGTATAAAAAATAACCGAAAGGAGAGCCTCTCGGCGTAACCGAGTTAAATCTTAGGAACGGGAGGTTCTCAATATAACACAACCTTTAACCGGTATACTTATAGGTGGCCTCTAATCTAAAAACTGCAAGCCTATAATGCCCCAAAAAGGATATATATGAAAAAAAGTATTAATTTCAAGTTACGTTCTATTATTCTTTTTTCCGTTACCATCCTTATGGTACTTATGCTGTCGATAAGCGGTTTCATCTCTTATCAAGAGGAAAAAAAGTTATTGGAAAAAGCATATATGGAGGCAGAGTTACAGGAACTCCGGTATCTTGAGGCGCTCTTTGTAACTCATTTTGAAAATATCGAAAATTTATTTTCTACTGCATCTAAAGAATCTCGATTTCTGTATAATACGACATTTATCCCGTCTTATCTTACATCTGCAGAGCCTGAACGAACGGAAGAAGCTCAAATACAGGAAGATAAGATATTGAGTAGACTTCAATTTATCGTAGAATCGAATCCTATTTTGCTTGATATTGCCATTGGTGCGGAAGTTAATGGAGGGTATATTCAGTATCCGCCGGTGAGTAGAAAAGCCGGTTATGATTCCCGCACGCGGGGATGGTATAAAACGGCAAAGGAAAATCCCAACCGCGTTATCGCGCTTGGTTCATATCGCGCAAGCGCCGGTTATACTGCAATAACAATAACGAAAGCATTGGTAGATGAATCCGGAACAGTAGTCGGCGTTATCAGCGGTGATGTGAATCTATCGTATTTTAAAGACCGGATTAAACAGCTGATGGCAACCGAAAACGGAAAAAAGGTGTTATTGATTGAAAAAAGCGGTGTTGTATCGTTGGACAGCCTCGATGATGCTAATGATTTTAAGAACAGCACTGAGCTCGGTATTACATCATTACAACATTATCGCATTACCGATGTTTTGCATACCGGTGAAGTTATTGACGGAAAACCGTTTCAGCTTAGAACGATTCCGCTGAAAACAAATATATTTCAAGCGGGGCTGATTTTGTTCAAGCCGAGAGAAGCGCTTATGAGCGATTTGCGTACGGCGCTATTCAAGTTTATCGGACTATTATCGTTATCGATTCTTATTTCTGTGGTATTGTCGCTTATTATTTCAAAGAAAATAAGTTCATTCCTTGAAATTCTGATCCGTGCACTAATGGAAATTTCTGAAGGATCGGGTGATTTAACCGTTACACTGCAGGAAGAAGGAATACAAGAAACGGCCTTAATTGCGTTCTATTTTAATAGAACATTGGAAAAGATTCGGCTTTCTATTTTATCGGCATTAAAAAGTACTTCAGGCATGCAGGAAGTCGGACACACGCTTGCAACAAATGTAACGGAATCGGCGGCATCGACAGCTCAAATATTTTCAAATATTAAAAACGTACAGCAGCAAATGGTTAGTCAAAGTGCCGGCATAACCGATACTGCCGATATACTTGAATCGATTAGCGGTATGACAAAGCAGTTTGGTGTTAATGTTGAGACGCAGACACGGAATATTAATGCAAGTTCTACTGCAGTAAAAGAAATGGTCGGCAGTATTCAATCCATTATGGGAATTCTTCAAGCAAACAAAGAATTAATAACACAACTGCAGGAAAAGTCCGAACAAGTTAAATTATCGGTTAACAGTTCTGCAAAAGTTACCCAAGAAATTAGCGAAGAGTCGGATAGCCTCTTGGAAGCAAGCAGCGTTATCCAGCATATTGCATCGCAAACGAATTTATTGGCAATGAATGCCGCTATTGAAGCCGCCCATGCAGGGGAAGCAGGCAAGGGGTTTGCTGTTGTTGCTGATGAAATTAGAAAACTGGCAGAAGAATCGAGCGCACAAGGTAAGACGATTACTTCCGTATTGAAGAACTTAAAAAAACGCATCGATGATATTGCTGCGGATACTGCGCATGTCGAACGGCTTTTTATGGAAAGCTTTGAACTTACGGAATCCGTTAAACGGCAGGAAGACAGTATTATGAATGATATGCACAAGCAAAGCGGCAATTCGGACAGTATATTGCGTGCGGTGCAAAATATCGACGGAATTACCCGCGAGGTAGAAACCGGAGCAGCCGAAATGTTGAGCGGAAGCGTTCATGCCTCACAAGCTATGCAAAAACTCACTGAAATTACTAAGGTTATTACCAATAATATGGAAGAAATGGCGACCGGTACTATGCAGATTAATAATGCCGTCCAAGAAATTAATCAGATTACGCAAAAGAATAAAGACAATATAGATACTTTAGTTGTGGAAATGAAGCGATTTAAGGTCTAGCTTCTTTTAAGGGGGCGGTACATCATTCTTATTTAAAAGAAACAAGGTATCTTTGTCTGTTTGATAGTAACCGGATAGACTGTAGGGAACCTCTAAAAACTTCAGTTTTTAGAGGCTTTCCTGTATTACTACTTATACTGAGGATTTGTTTCGTAAAAGTCTGTGGGTAGAATATCCATCAGTATAATGTTGTGATATTCCATATTTCTGATTAAACCGTCGCGGATTTCTCCTATTTTTTTAAAGCCGACCTTTTCGTAGCAGGCGACGGCACGCCGATTAAAGTCATACACTCGTAACAGAATATTATGCAGGTTGAGCTTTTTAAAAGCGTAATCCAGCAGCAGCGACAGCGCTTCTCGCCCGTATCCCTTACCCCAATAGCTCTTATTACCGATGAAGATACCGATTTCTGCCGTCCGGTGAAGGTGATTGATGTCGATAAAGCCGACATTGCCGAGCAGCTCATTAGTCTTTTTGTCGATGATACCGTAATTGTGATCTTGAGCGAGTTTTTTTAGAAGCTCTCGTTCGCCATCGACAGGAATAATCGATGAAACTAATTGCAGATTTTCGGTCACTTCCATATCGTTGAGCCAAACGGCATACTGTTCGGCATCTTCGATATTAATCGGCGAAAGATAGCATTGAGTGCCTATCAATTTTTTTATGTACATAATAAGCCTCCTTTCCTCCTTTTAAAAATATGTGGGCATCTGCGTTGTCGCTACGCCGAAATAAATACTCACCGTATACCCGATACGCCTCCGTTTTATTTCGGCTAGGCTTCTAGCATCTGCTCCACCTATTTTTAAAAGGCTTACGACAAGTTTCTTTTCAAAAACACTTATTTATCCGTGCCACTGCTGAAAATCCTCAACGTATCATAGTCATATTCGGCTGCTAACATTCGCTTAATCTGCAAATGGGCATAGTCCCGTTTGTCAGCGTTGAAGCGGATGTTAGACAATTTATGCATATGCGTGCATTTTTATTGTTTCAAATTCTCGGGAATGATTATTGGGCATCTCTAAAAACTT
>CAUPUT010000043.1:0-9681 GCA_963514615.1 uncultured Treponema sp. | reverse complement strand
AATCGCGTATTGTTCTTTTCCTTTCATCATTATTATGCCTCCTATTGATAATCTACAATCAATTTAATCAGTTATTGCATATATAATATACGTGTTTGCTTATATTATGTCAAGAGTTTTTATATGTTTATATTGATTTTTTATCTATTTTCACTTATATTTAATTTTATCTTACAGATTATGGAGATATGAAAAATGAGCTTTACTTACAAACCTTTATTTAAACTATTGATTGACCGGAGCATGAAAAAAACCGATCTCATAGAAAAGGTTGGCATATCTGCAATGACTTTAGCTAAATTCGCAAAGAATGAATACGTATCAATGGATGTACTAAATCGGATATGCGAATACTTTGAATGCCGGATTGAAGATGTGATAGAGTATGTGAAGGATTGAAAATCGGCGGGCATATCGCCCGCCTGAAAATTAAAAGTCTAACTTTCATCGTCAAATTTTTCTATTGTTTTATTTAGTATGTCATAGTAGCAGCCCCAATCAGATTTACTTATGGATCCAGTTTGTCTATCAAAAACACCAAAATATCCGCGAATCCCAAAATCATCAACTTTAAAAAACAGCAAGCCTTTCTGTATATCATCATCTAAAAATGGAAATATACATATCGCTTTAAAATCGACAGTAGGGGCAATCATACGGCAAAACTCTTCAATATTTTCTAGTGTTATTTTTGCTATAATATCATCTTTCAACAAGCCATAGCAGAAGGAACCTGTTTTTTCGCCTTTAAAATAAATATCTTTTTCAACAAAAGAAATCTGACTTATCGGATTTTCGCTTAAAGGCATCGTTTTACCTTTTCCAAAGAGCTTATCAGTTACACTTAACGATTCTGAAACACGCGCTTCATTTTGGACTGGCTCAACTTTTTCAGCAATATCTTTTTCCACAGAAGCTTTTTCTGTCTTTTCAGTAAAAAGAAAAATCCCACAACCAACAACAGCCATTACAATCCAGAACTTTATCACCAGTTTACTGTATCTACCCATTAAAAATCACCTCTTATCAATGATATTTTCTATAATCTATCATAGCATACGATAGCCAAAACACCAATAGAAAGAAGCTGTAAAACGCACAAAAGTTCTTAACTTACCCCGGGGCAACCACACAGGCGATGCCGGATACAGACAAGAAGAATATCTTGACAGTTCGTAATATATATATTACATTAGAGGTATGATAGAAATACGAAAGACCGATAAATATACCAAATGGTTTGATGGGCTAAAAGATAAAAAAACGCAAGCCATAATAGACATGCACATTGACAGAATGAAGCTCGGTAATTTCGGAAATTCGGAACCTATAGGCAATGGGTTATCAGAATTAAAAATACACTATCAAGCAGGATTTAGAATTTATTATAAACGTCAAAACGATGTGGTAATCATTTTACTATGCGGCGGTAATAAATCGACGCAGCAAGATGACATTTTAAAAGCGCATAAAATTGCAGCGGAGGAAAACGTATGATAACGAAATGGGACATGGCAGACAATATCAAAACTCCAGAAGATGTAATAATTTATCTATCTACAGCCCTTGAAGAAGGCGAGCCTGCTGATGTGATAAACGTAATCGGCGCAATCGCCCGTTCTAAAGGAATGACAAAACTTGCAAAAGAAGTAGGTGTAAGCCGCGAAGCACTCTATACTTCATTATCCGAAAAAGGCAACCCATCTTTTATAACAATTTTTAATTTACTGCGCTCAATGGGGATTGCACTGCAAGCGCAAAAAATATCCGCTCCTATTCATGCACAAACAGCGGCAATTCCCGCAATGGCATAAAAAAAGGCGGGCATAGTCGCCCGCCTCAAATAATACTTACCGGCGCCGTTTGTATTCGATGTACCAGTACACAGCGATTAAAACAGCACCCGCAAGAGCAAGGATAACCACGCCCTTAAACCGCACCAAACCGGCAATAGTTAAGACGACAACGCCAAGCCAAGCGCATACCAGCGAAACAATCCATCGCTTTTTATCGTCTCTGTTTTTAACGGCAATAACTGTAGCAAGCAACACCCCGCAGAGCATTACAATACATCCGGCGGTATCAATCAACCAATCGACACCGTAACTCATAATAACAGCACCTGCAGCGATAAGCCCCACCGCAACCGTTACCCACACGCTTTTTTTCATAAAAGCCTCCTCTATCAATTACACAGTATTTTTTAGTTCTTCCAAACTAAAAAATATCGGTATTCCCAGCAATCTCGCAATAAACAATTCAACCCGCACCCCTCTCGATTTCTCATAATTTTTCAGAACAATAACATGCGTACAGTTTGCCAATTCTGCAATGCGAACACGCATATAGTCTTCCCACGTTGCCGCCTTTTTCTTTTTGAGGATACGCGACATTTCCTCAAAGTACGCATCAACCCGCCTTCCGAGCCGTATCGGATTGACGATTGTTATATACGGCATATCAGAAAAGAGAGCCTGCAACGCCTTTTCCATTTTGTAAAATTCAGGAGCGTTATTGTGTTTTATCCCTGTAATGGGGCCGGAAATATAAACCGTCATAGCGCCATCTTTATACGCAGCCATATTCTATTTTTGCAGCCGCCGTATTTTTTCAAAATACGATTGTATAGCATCTACTTCAATTTTGTATTCCGCTATCTTTTGCCAATACCACAGCGGCATGCTTACCGTCTCTGTTGTATCATCAAAAACGACCGGTTCAGGATCGGGAAAGAGCGGAAAAGCGACATCGTACGTTTCGTAGACATATTCAATTTTAGGACTTGTTGCGCAAGCTGTTATTGACAGCATTAAACTTATCACGACCGCTGCCAGCACCGGATAGCGCTGCTTTTTTCTGATTTCCATGTTGAAAAACCTCCGCTTTTATTTTTACTTTTTCGCTTTCATAGTATTTTTTATCCGCTTCTTTCCGCGCTGCATCTTGCGCTATTTCGTGTTCAATTTTTGCTCGTCCCGTTTTCCAGCCGAAAACGAAACAGGTAATCGCAACGATCAAAAGAACGGTAATACACACCACAACAATAGCAGTAATCATAATCACCTCGAAAAACCTTTAATCGATTAACTTGCCCCGGGGCAACCTTACCCCAGTTTTATATCCCGTATTTTTTCAAGCCAAATCGAAAAATACACCGGCATAAAAATACCGGCAATCGCAATGCCGGAATAAATAATGTCGTTTGTCTCAAGCGACACTATTCCGAATCCTTTGCACAACGTCAAAACAATAATCCACACAGAAGCAAAAATCTGAGCAAACAAAGAATATTCTTTTGCCCCCGTTTTCTTCTTTTCAGTTTCCGCCAATTTCGTTTTTTCTTCCGTCATAAAAAGCCCCCTTATGCTTTAATGCAACTATTTAATTCTGCCTATCAGATACGCAGTAATTGCCGTAACAATCATCGTTAAAACGATACCGCCGATTTTTTTTATCAATTCAAAAGCGGTTTTTGCATTTTTGTTTTCAAGAATATCCAATCTTTTTTGCGATGTATCTTTCCATGCAAATAAGATTTTGAATTTTCCCTCAAGCGCTTCATCATCTTTATCTTCAAGGGCGCTTCTTTTTTCTTGTTCATGCTTCCATTGAACGAGCTTTGCAATTTCCAATTCAACATCATCAAATTTTTTATTCATGCCGTTTAATGACGAAAAAAAACTTTTTTGCTCTGCAAGCACTTCACTGATTTTCTCAAACGTCCGCTCTTGCTTATCCAACCGCCGATTTAAACCATCCATTTCGGCTTGAAGCCGTGCATCATTTTCAACACTTTCCTTTTGCAAGGAATATAGTTGACGCATAAGTTCTTTCTGTGTCATCACAGAAGCATCATCGCTACCCATTAAGTACCTCCGCTAATCGTTCCTGTTCCTCTTTTGTTAAGTATACCGGCTTACCGTTATTGTCCTCATCGATTGCCGAGACAAAACCGAGTCGTTTCATAAGTTCGCGCTCTTGCGCAATTTTATACTGCACACTCTTAAAACTCATTCCGCTGAATTTGCGGGCAACTGAATCAAAAGTAATTACACCCAATGAAAGAAGTGTTCGCATAGCATTCGCTTCTTTTTGAATATCTACACTCGGCCGTGAAATACTTGACCATTCGCACTTTAACCACGCGCCGCGCAATTGCCATAAGGCAGGGATAAAAGCAGCCTGCTTAAAGCCGGGAATATCGAGCTGTCCTTGCAAAACCGATTGAATAATGAACTCTGAATAGATAAGCTGGCAAAAGTCTTTAGCGTTTTTGAACGCACGGTATTTTAAGAAAATATCCAGCTCGTTATTTGCCTGCCGTGAAGCGGAATAACTGGAATCGAATTTAAGCATAACAATTTCAGGTGGTATTTCATTTGTCCAGCAAATAGCCGAAACAATTGCCTCTTCAAAGGTTTTAAAATTAACATTCGGACGATTCGTGTTAAAGCTCACCGGCTCTTCTCCCGGCGCTAATCCGTCAAGTACCGTACCGGGAGACATCGGAAGTGTTGCAGGAATGCCTCCGACTTTACAATCAACTGCTGCAGGCGTTCCGGCGGCCGGAGCAGCCCGCGTCATATTCAAAAGCGGATTAGTACCGATCGGTGTACTCGGTGCTTTTTTGATAAAGAGCGGCAATAGTGCATTTACTACGGCTGCGCGAACTTCCGCATCACGGTACCGGTCAAGGTCTTTCATCATGTAAAGCGCATTTGCTAAAAGCGGCATACCGCGCACTTCATCTAATAGCTTATCACCGCCGTACACCATCCAGCTGATCTGCCTGCCGGATTTTTCACCAAATACGGGAAGCCGTGTATGCTTTATTTCATTGCCGACTACTTCCCGCACCCAATACGCAACATGCCGACCCTGCTTGTTTAACTCAACACCGTGAATAATCCGGTTTCCGTTTTTCGGTGTATATTCAAGCGGCGTCATAATGGCATTGCCGTTAATCCAATCCCAACAAGGTAAACCTGTTTGTCCGTTAATCCGGGAAACAACAACACCGTCTCCGCAAAGCATCGCTTCAAGCCGTACCTGATTTTGAAATTCCCCAAAGGTAAGCTGCTTTTTATAATCAAACACGGTGTAATCGGACGCATAAAGCCCAAAGGCTTCACTCATTTTTTCCGCATACTGTACCGCGAGCTTTTCCCGTTCATCGTCCTTTTTATCGGGCCAAATAATCGCGCTTATTGGTGTCGGTTCCGGCATCATACCGGTAAAAATTTCATTGCGCAAAATCCGCTTGATAATTCCCGCTGCATACAAGTTTTCCGTAAATAATTGCAGCGACCGTTTCCGCAACGTAAAGTAATCGACGCCATAGCCCCAAAGATAATCCCGTGTCGGGCCGAAACTTGCAGGATATTTATCCCCATCAAATACGTCTTGCACAATATCGCGTACAAAATACGCCAGCACTGCATCTTGTTTTATTTCAGGCATTTGGGACGGCATAACGCTTGTATCATTTATATTTACCACGGCTGCACCCTCACCGCTCCACCTGTAGGACGGACTCTCATTTCTAAAATTGAAATAGTGTTTAACAATTCTTTATGCCGTATGTACAGCGATGATAAATCCGAACGCTTCACCGTCTGCCGGTCTTGTCCGGTATCAATCGTATATTCCTGCACCCCGCCGGAAGAGAGCGCCTCTTGCGTAAAATACAAAATCGCTTTTTCAATTTCATATAAAAGGCGGCGCGCATTGTTCAATTCATCTTCCCAGAATTGCAGCGGACTATCATTGTTAAAAGAAGGGTCTATCAGTGCCATGCTGCACATTATAAAATGCTAAAATCAAAAAGCTATTAACCGGTAGATGTTTTTTAAGGTTCTATAAACGCGCCTGTTCTTGCCGCTTGCCAAAAGTGCGCCCAGCTCAAACCCGGCAATCCCAAGGCATCGCGGCAATAGGCATCGGCAAATATTTCTAATGCAGCCATATTGTAGCCGTAGGTATCGAACGCATGATTGTCCGCGCCGGGACGCTGTTTCCAGATTGTTTTTTGATATTTATTTGTTTGTTTTTCGATAATGTCAACTTTGGTTTCCGCCTCGAACATTTTAAAATAATCGTCGCGGAAATCATCGGGAAAATTCGGATACCAATCGGGCTGATATTGACCTTCATTCCACATCGAAACGCTCATACTATTACTGATTCGGTCTTTCATTTTTGTTGTATTGATATGATAGGCCAACGGAAGTCCGATTCGTTCAAGCGTCGAACGGTCAAAAGTGCGATATGTTTCACCTGCCTTAATATATTCGGCCCCCTTACATGGATAAACACCGGCATAGTGCCTGCCTGCAAACGCATAGACATAATCGGTATACCGTCCCGAATCGACAAGTGTTATCATAATCTTGTAGACCTTACCGTCATCGCCGATAAAGCGGGTGTTTTCAATGTAGGTATCAAGCACATCCCACGGGCCGTTAAAATCTTCCGTGTCGCCGTCAATACTGAAAAAATCAAGTGTCCACGTTACACCGTTAGCAGAATAGCCTTTCACATCGACAAACAAATTCCGTTTCTGCACGTCAACCGAACAACAGACAATCAGCACCGGTGAACCGGAATCGCGGACGGCCAAATCATTCGGAATTTTACCCCGTACAAAACCGGCGCGGCGGAACTGAACCGCTCGTTCGTACTGTATCTGTTTGCCCATTTCTTCAAACGTCAAGCCCTGTTTTGTATTACGAAATGTCCGATACTTTTCTTTATCGCGTACACGGTTATTTTTAATATCCCAGCACTCCGCCCATTGCCGCACCATATCTTCCCATGAATACATCCCCGGCGGATTATAGAGCGGCGACAAGTGAAACGACATAACGGCCGGAGTTTTACTTTTTGACGTTGCCCGCCATTCGCCTTTTTTGATAATCGCTGCCTTATCGTAATTCTTCATTAAGCGGCCGCAGAATTTACACTTGTACGCAACGGTTTCCAAAAGCGGATTATAATCGGCATCATTTTCCCAGACGATACCGTAACGAGAACCGTCATCCTTTTCACCATGCCAGACAAGCTCCTGCATCTTTCCGCAATGCTTACACGGCACAAAGTATTTCTGCCGGTCTCCGGCTTCATAGAGCCGTTCAATCTTGCTGGTCTGTTTGACAAGCGGCGTACTTCCCCAAAAGATTTTCCGTTTTGCCGAATATGCGTCCGTCCGGTTCCGCACTAAATCGACAACGGTTCCTTCGTTTTTAATCGAGTCAGGAAAAGCATCAACCTCATCCGCCATCACAATACGGTAACTCATACCACGGAAACGAGCAGGGGAGCGCCCGCCGAAGCAGTGCAGATACCCGCCCGGATATTCTTTTGAAATTGCCGTGTCTCCGGTATCACGGCTGCCTTTCTGTTTCCTGTTTTGAGAAAAAATTAAATCACGCGCTCCGGCGTTATCAATCATCTTTTCAATTTTTGTTTGCACGGATGTCTTCATTAAGCCTGCATCAGCGGTTACGTATGCTTGCGGATTAGGATTACTCATGATGTTGTATAATATTACCGTTTCAATAACGGCCGTTGTTCCGCCGAGCTGATTGCCTTTCATAAGCACAACTTCTTGCACGGGATTATCAGGCGCAAAACAATCGACAATCTTTTTAAAATACGGGAAACGCTCCCAGCTGAACCGTCCGGGAAAGGGTGTAAGATCAGCAGACAAGTACCGTACCCGTTCTGCAAACTCCGACGGCAATTCATACACCTGCTTTTCCGTCAAGGCTGCGAACCGTTCAATAAGAAAATCTACATCGCTTATCTCGTATTCAATCGATTGCATTTATTTTTTTATACCTCATAATACGGGCGAATATTTTCCAAGTGAATTGCATAAACATTTTTTCTGATATGCAAATCTGTATTTTCACCGAATACAATCTTGATTGTTTTTATATTTGCAATCAGCTTTTCTTTTGTGTAACCCAAAGAAAAAATGCATTGATTGCCTTCCGGCAAATTATTGAAACAATATAAGTTTCTGATACGTGTATTCCAATAGGGTTTTATCTCGCGGTATTCTATGGTCTTTTCACCGTTTTTTATTTTCTCAAACCATTCTTTTTTCAATGCGAATCGCAAACAATGTTTTTTTATCACTTTACGACCTCCCCGCCGGAAAAGGTAAACAAGCAGCCTTGCGCACAATGATCTTTAAAACGCTTTTTCTGTTCTTCAAAATATTCCCTATCGATTTCCGTTCCGATAAAATCAAACCCCATATCATAGGCAGCAATTCTACTTGAACCTGAACCCAAATGCGTATCTAAAATTATGTCGCCAGTTTTTGCATAGTGTGATAAAATCCATTTATAAAGCGCTACAGGTTTTTGATGCGGATGAATACGTTCTTCCTTATGTTTCATATTCCCCTGTAACATACCATTCCATCTAAAAGTAAATTTCCTTACAGCAGAATTAAAACTTGTATACGCCAATTCACAATCTGCAAAATCGGCTTTGCCGTTGTCTTTATCCCAAACAAGCCAGCATGGACTTTTAAAGGGAATTAAATCAACAAAATGATTCGCCCCCCATATTATTTGATTTTTTGATACTCGTTTTAATTCATTAAAATATTCAATGTCAGGGGGGGCTTTATCTTTGCCAAAAATGGGATGGTAATCTTTAGCTTTTGCTAAATGGTCTCTTGTTCTATTTTTTGCGCCACTTTCACCAATCCCATACGGCGGATCAACAATAGCAAGATCAAATTGTTTGTCGCTGCATTTTCTCATATAATCCATGCAGTCCATATTCAAGGCTTCATTCGTCATCCTGGTCAGCCTCTAATTCATTTTTGATTTCTTGTTTTAAGTCGGCGATTGTGTCGGCAGTGCTGTCATCGTGATATTTATGTTTTAAGCCGTTCAGTTCCCGGATGATATGCTCTTTTGCTCCGGCAAGTATCTTTGATAAATCCGTTTTCATCGCGTTTGCAACGGTTTTCCGCGCGGTTTCTGTATTTGCAAGGACTTGTGCTACAAGGTTATCCGCAGCGCTTTCAGGATATTCCAATAGCTGAACCATCAGGTTATCCATAAACTGAAACAGCCGTGAGACAACAAAATCTTTATCTACAAGTGTTAAGCGGCGTTCTTTAATCCGTTGCTCTTTTTCTGCCGACTCCACGAGTATTTTTAATATTTTGGCATGTTTTTCCAGCGGCAAAACACCGCTGTATCGCATAACCAGCTCTTTCAGCGTCAACGTGAGCAATTCTGCAGGAACGCCGATAGCGCGAGCTGCTGTCTGTTCTACAAAAGGCTTTTGAATCGTATGCGTTTGCCCGCCGGTACTTTTAACGTCAACGCCTCCCGATTGTGCGATAAGAGCAGCATTAGCAGCCTGTGTTTCCTCTAATTGCCGACGCTTCATAGCTAAATAGCCGGCATTCACGGGATTTTCGGTATCCAGCTTGCCCGCAGAGTTCTGTATGAGTGTTCCTTTTTTGATTTTTGCACAGATAGACTGCCGGGTAACCCCTGCTTGCCGTGCAAATTCAGCCGGTAATACTTCCATACCATCACTGTAAAAGGCTTACACAATAAAAGCTATTAACCTGTCAAACAAAAGTAAACCTTTTTACAAAATTGACAGACATTTGAAAACCGGCACTCGTCGCCGAATAATTGCACC
>CAUPUT010000042.1:0-9682 GCA_963514615.1 uncultured Treponema sp. | reverse complement strand
TTGCATTAGCTAAAATCATTCCGTCATCCTGTATGAGCATACAATATCCCGTATTGCCGATTCGAATATCGTTTATGAACGATGTTAAATCCGTTAAATTGATATCAACACCGACACACCCAAGTAACGCGCCGTTTCCATCTTTTATAGCTTTTGCCATCGCTACGACGGGGGTATTGTCTGTAGCAATATATACCGGTGTGATAACGATATCTCCGTTTGCTTCTGCAGCTTGTTTATACCATGACCTTTGACGGGGATCGTATCCCAAGTCGTCTTCTCCTGTCCATGAAGTTGCTATTCCACCCCATCGAGTTCCCATATAGACGTCTTGAAACTCGGTAAAGCTTCCCTCTACTGTTCTAAACAGGGTTAAATATAGAATCCTTCTTATGGATAAGTTTTTACGGCAGCGGGATCGGCATACTTAAGAAACCGATCGATTGATCGTTTTTTTCGCCGAAACATTGAATATAGCGTGCATCGGACGGTCGGTTTTGCAGTGTTCCCAGAGAACCGCTTTGTTGATTGGTACCGTCTATTTGCAGCGAATACACCGTAAGCGGTTGTAAGTCCGCACTCAGCATAATCAGCGAAAAAGATGAACACGCCTCTCTGTCGGTAATATGCAGTGTCCACTGTTCATATTCCAGCGTAAATTCAAATGGCAAAAGGGTGAGTATTTTAGGTGCCTGCAACGAAAAAGAGGTCTCCGCTTTGTTACCACCCAAATCGGAGACTGTAAGGGTATATTGGCCTTCGGGAAAAAAACGTCGAGGATATTTGAACTTATTTGAACCTACCCATTGTGCATTTTTTGAATATCCTGTTTCTTGTAAAAAAACAGTGTTCTCACGATGGAGTGACCATTCCAGGCCGGTAGCATTTTCGCGTAATATCAGCTCTTTATAATCGTTTCTCCCGTTATCGTCTTCGAGTAAAATAAAAGCAGCCAAGTGTTCCGTCAACACACCTTGTTGATTATAGCTATATATCCGCTGTTTTTTTGTAAGTACAACAGACGGCGTATTAAATGAGCACGCTATCGACAATAACACCGCTAATAGCAGACATACAAAAGACAGATGTTTCATTGGCTTAGAACATAAAAGAAAGATTGACTACCGTCAAATCCGAAGCAGCTTTGTTCGCACTTGATTCAAAGTGAACATTTCTGCTTTCACATTGCTCTATCAAGTAAGAAATATAATACATTCCAAGACTGCATATATCCGACCCTTCCGGCAATGCGCGGTAAAAATCGATGAGTGAATTTTTATTAATATCCGCTTTCTTCATGTCGTTTATACTCGCTTTTATTGCTTCCGAAGAGCTTGCTTTTTCTTTGTTATACAGCGATATTTGCATTTTGCCCTGTGTTCCGATTGAGGTGGTACTCCCGCCTCCGATTTTCCACGAAACAAAGACTTTTTCGTCTTTCCGCTTCAGTTCGGCGATAAGTAATTGCCGGACTTTCGGGTCGAAAAGCGCATCTTGGGGATCTTGTCTATTAGGGAATAACTGCTTTGCCTCATTCCGCATATTCATATTTTCCGCGCTTAAAATCAACTCCATCAACACCAGCGAAATATATTCGGCTATTTTGGTTTTATCGATATACTCGGTAAGACTGGTACGGATTGTTCGTACGATGAGATCGAAGTTCGGAGCCGATTTAAATTTGGTAATGATAAACCATACAAAAGGGCGGAGATTATTAAGGAATTTTTCGCTTATAAAGAGCTTCATATTTTTATCTGCAGGCGGCAAATCCTCTTTGCTGATAAATGCATGCAGCGGTGCAAGGATTTCTTTTTTTGTTTTATAAATGAGTTCTTCATTTTTCTTTAAAATCGCCGCCAAATATTGTTGGTTGATATGTGTTTTTTCATCAATGATATTTGCAGGATTGAGTCTATTCCATTTTTTTATTACCGGCGAAGCTAAAATTTGCTTAAATATAAACATATCGTACTGCCGGTAAAGAAGAGAGAAAACAATCAGTTTTGATAGATCCATAATTTCTTGACGTAAGGAAACCAATTCCGACTGCGAAATTTCGATCTTTGAAATGTAGTTTGCAAGGATGAGGCGTTGAATATTATCAGGCACAAAAGAATCCAACGAAATACCGTATTCTTCGACATTTCCCGCCAAAGTAAAACGCAGAAGTTTCTTATTTTGCTTAATAAAGAAAGTTGAACCTTCCTGTGTTAAAACCAACTTGATGGGAAGATTTAATAACCGTTTTTTTTCTGCTGATGCCATAATCGTCATCCTTGTCTTAAAGATGTTAGGGCACCTCTAAAAACTCGGTTAGATTTTTAGAGGTGCCCGTCGAGTTTTTAATAAGTCTATAAATATAAATGACTTATTAAAAACATCGCAAATTAAAATCAAGGAAAACCTCTAAAAACTGAAGTTTTTAGAGGTTCCCGTTACTAAAATTATCGGTAGTCTCATAGGAATCGTTATAAAAACCCTTTTATTTTTAGCGGTCTTCATTAGAGATTAACCAATAGCTTTCTCACTTCGGCTGCAGCGCGATAATTCGGTCTTTGCTTAAGTAGTTGCTCAAAAATTGCCTTTGCCTCCGTTTTGTTATCCAAACTAATATACACTTTTCCGAGCTCATAGTAACTGTCCCATGCTTGGGGGTTCATTTTGATAAGAGCTTGATAGGTATCGCGTGCATTCTCTTTTAATCCGGCTGACAGATACACCGCCGCTAGATTTTGACGCGCATCAATATCTTTCGGCATAATTTTTATTGCATTGGTATAATAATCGATGGCTTTTCCGTATTGTTTTTTTAGCCCGTAGAGTTTGCCTAAATTCATATTCACTTCAAAATTGGAAGATTCAGCGCGGTATGCGGCAAGCAGATGCTGTTCTGCGGTGTCGTGATGTCCTGCTTCGAGCTGGAGTCGACCGAGATTGATACGGGGTTTACTATATGCTCCATCGGCTGCAACCGCACGGGTATAATAGTCTTCGGCTTCATGCAGGCGATTGTTTTTTTCAAGCGCTAATCCGTAAGTATATAAAAAGCGTGCGTCTTTATCGTTGGCAGCTAGCGCTTTTTGTGCATTTTGTAACGCTTCCCCAGCCTTACCGAATTCCAGCTGTACCGACGCAAGGTTATAATAGGTTACAGGGTCGGTATCTCCAAGCGCTATCGCTTCTTTAAAATAACGTTCGGCTTGCTTGGAATCCCTTTGCTTCGCATACACTTGCGCCATCTCTTTTAAGGCGGATGTATTTGACGGTTCCAACGCCAGTGCTTTTTGATAATTGGTTATTGCCTCGGCGTAATTGCGTTTTTTATCCTGCATACGCGCTATTTCCGTCCATGCACGGACATAATCGGGTTTTAATGTTACAGCTCTCGAAAAAGCCGTAAGTGCGGCGTCATTTGCATTCATAATTTTATGCGTCATGCCGAGGTTAAAAAAAGCCGCTTCAAATTGAGGATTCGATTTTACCGCTTGTTCAAAACAAGCACGTGCTTGCGGATATTTTTTCTGTTCAAAATACTTTCTACCAAGCTCATAATTATACTGAGCATTTTGGGGATCAAACCGACGGGCGGCCTCCAATTCCTGTACTGCAACCGCCGCATTGTTTTGGGCGTCCGCTATTTGCGCATATACATAATGAGCTTTTGCGTCATCGTTTTTAGCCGCTATCGATTTTTTAATATAACCGGATGCTTCGTTCAACGCTTGAGCCTTATTGGCCGGTGAGTTTTTTGAAAGCGACTGCATAGCATCCGCCATTTCGCGGTATTGTTCGGCTGCAAAGGCGGTATCACCTGACGGCATCTGCGCCGCGGCCTTGTTAAAAGCTCTTTGAGCTTCTGTAAAATTACCGCCTGCAGCGGCTTTTTTTCCCTGCTGTACAAGCCCATCCGTTTCGAGCTTTTTAGCCTGTAATTCCGCTTGTGCTTTTTTTGCAGCTTCCGCTTCGGCTGCGGCGCGGGCTTGCGCAGCAGCTTGTGTATTTGTCGCCTTTGCATTATTTGCCGTATTCGCTGTATTTGCCTTATTTGCAGCGGTGTTTTTTTGCGGTGCGGATTGCGTTTGCCGTGAAGCCGCTGCGGCGGTTTGCGGTTTTGCAGAGAGGCTTGCTTGCGCTTGTAGCGCCGATTGTGCCTCGGTAATTTTTGCAGCTAAGGCTTGCGCTTCGGAGGTATTTTTTGCAGCAAGCCCTTTCTTGATATACTCGTCGGCTTTTTTCAATGCACCCGCTTTCGTCTGCTTATCCGTCGAATTTTCCGCCAAGCCGAGCATCGCATCAGCCATCTTGCGGTAAGACTCCTCTGCAAAACTATCATCATCCTTAGGCATGAAGCGGCTTGCCCTATCTAAAGAGAGTGTTGCGTTATTCAGCTGTTTCCGTTGAGCTGCGGCAATTCCCTGCGCTATAAGGGTTTCCACCTGTTTATGCGCAGCTGTTTTCGGTTTTTCCTGTTGTTTACGTTGCGCTTCAGCCTTTGTCTGTGCAAGCCGCTCCTGTTCTTTGCGTTGTTCTTCGGCTTTTTTCTGCGCTGCGGCTTGAGCCGCCTGCTCTTGCTGTTTCCGTTGAGCTTCAGCCTTTGCCTGTGCAAGCCGCTCCTGTTCTTTGCGCTGTTCTTCGGCCTTTTTCTGCGCTGCGGCCTGAGCCGCCTGCTCTTGCTGTTTCCGTTGAGCTTCAGCCTTTGCCTGCGCAAGCCGCTCCTGTTCTTTGCGTTGCTCGTCGGCTTTTTTCTGTGCTGCGGCTTGAGCTGCCTGTTCCTGCTGTTTGCGCTGCGCGTCTGCTCTGGCTTGCGCAAGCCGTTCCTGCTCTTTGCGTGTATCGAGTATTTTAGCGTAGAGATTGCGCGCGTTGGAGCTGTTTTGCGCGGCAAGCGCTTCTTTAATATAACTTTCGGCTTTATTCAACGATGTCCGCACATCGTTCGGATTGGATAGACGCTGTGCAAGATTGAGCATTGCATCTGCCATTTCCGTATATGAATCGCTTGCGAACTGTTTATTGTCCGGCATCAAGGCGGACGCCTTATCAAAAGATGATACGGCATTATTCAGCTGCTGTTTGTTTACCGCATTTTTTCCTTGGCCGATCAGCTCAACGACCTGTCTTCGCTGCCGTTCCGTCCGCTCCTCGCTACGGGCGCGTTCATCTGCCTGCTGTTGGGCTAGCAGCGACTGTTGCCGCTTAGCTTCGGCTGCCTTTTGGTGTTCTGCTATAATAGTGCTGTAGAGTTCGCGGGCGTCCGTATTATTGCGGGCGGCAAGAGACTTCTTTATATACCGTTCCGCCTCATTCCGAGCTGTTTGGGCAGTCTGCGCATCGGGAGTTGTTTTTGATAATAAAAAGAGCGAGGAAGCCATATCGTGATACGATGCAGCTTCAAAGTCCTTATCATCAGGCATTGCTTCGTCCGCACGTTCAAAAGCGGTAAGCGCATTGGTCAGCTGATTTTTTTGGGCAGCGCTTTTTCCTTGCGCAATATAGTCGCGTACCGTATTGCGCTCTTCTTCGAGTTTTTGATTTCCCGTTGCCAGCGCCGTCTCCCGCTCTTGTGTACCGCGGTTAAGCGCAAGCGCATCATCGCCGAATACACCGGGATAGGTATTTTCCGTTCCGTCCGTTTGGCTATCCGATAAATTGTGCCGATTTTGTATATCGCTTCCATCTTGGGTGCCGTATTGTTTTGCAAGGCTTTCATTTGCGGCTTGCGCAGCTAAAAGCCGTTCCTGTTGTTCGGGGGTTAGATCACTGCCGTCGTTTTCTACGTTGAAAGCGCCGTCATTGCCTAAAATATCGGACGACCGACCCGATGCAGTCCCAAACGCGCCGCCGTTCAGCTCGGTTCGTGAAATCGGCGTATTATTCGTCTTTTTTCCACCGAAAATCAAAGAATATCCGCCCCAAATTAAAAGACACAGTACGACACCTGCTGCCGTTCCGATTAAATATTTGTGTAAATCATTCAAGATTGTAGTCCTCCGAATAGTCAAGCGTTTCATCCGAACCGGCAGAAAGCGAAGAAGCATTATCTACCGACTGTAAATTGGCGTTTATTTCATCTTGCAGCTTTTTATACCGCGCTTCTGCAGCGTGCCGTTCGGCTTCTTCCGCCAATTTCTGCGCTTCTTCTTGCATACGAACCATTTCCGCTTCACGTTGTTCCGATTCCAAAAGCGATATCATACGCTGAATCGCCTGTCTTTGGGAAGCGGCAGGTTCAAGGTTTAAATAGAATTTATAATCTTCCAGCGCTTGAGGATAATTTTCCAGTTTAATATAGGTATTTGCCCTATTCAATACCGCCGGCGGATATGCACGGCGTACAGACAACGCTGCGGTATACGCCTCTTCCGCCTCTGTAAACCGACTTTGTAAAAAGTAGACATTCCCCAAATTATAGGAGTAGAGATATGACCCCGACGTATCTTTACTTTTGCCTGCCAACAATTGTTGTTCCGCTTCCGCATATTTACCGAGGCTGATATAGCATATACCTAAATATAAATTGATTTTAGGATTGTTTTGTCCTTCGGACGACGCCTGATAAAAAAGCGGCAACGCTTTATCCGGTTGATTTTTCAGCAGAAAATTTTTTCCTTGCGTTAAGGCATCGTCCGCAAAACCTGATACAACGGATACTAACAGATAAATAATAATCGGAATTAATTGCCGAACCGATACTATACGGCAAATACGCTTCATTGACATTACCTCTCAAAAATTATACCATAAATTTATGTCTTTGTACCTTATTAGTTTCATTAGCGTACTTTCTTTTTTTATTCTATTACTGGCCTTTTTCTTGATACGTTCGATTATTTCACCGAAAAAAGCCGCTTCAATAGAAAAATATATCAACGCAGGTAAGTATGCAACCGCAATTAAACGGGCAAAAGCTATTATAGCAAAAAACCCACGTGATACAAAAGCCCATTATCTTCTCGGAAAAGCGTATTTGGCTGACGGTCGTGCGGAACTTGCATTGATGGAGTTTAAAACCATCAGCAAGGCAACTTTTGAATCGAAAGCCCAAGAAAAAGAATTTAGAAATTTGACAGCGCAGCTGTATGAACGCTTTCAGCAGCACACTGAAGCACTTGCAGAATATGCATTACTGATAAAGCTCGATCCTCAAAATGCGGAATATCATTATGCGATCGGACAGCTTTTTGAACAACTCAATAAAACGGAACAGGCTATCTTTCATTATCGGCAGGCGATTAATCTTAATTCCAAATATGCCGCCGCACATGCAGCGCTCGGCTTGATCCTGTTCCGCAATAAGATGATGAGCGAAGCAAAACAGGAAATTACCACCGCGCTTAAACTTGAACCCGATAATACAACTGCGCTTTACTATCAGGGGCGACTCCTTCGCGAAACAAAAGAATATGCACCGGCGTTGGCTGCATTTGAAAAAGCCGCCCGTAATGCGGATTTGCGACAAAAGTGTTTTACCGAACGAGGATTGTGCTATTTCGATGCAAACAGCCTTGAAAAAGCCGCCTTTGAATTCGATCGCGCGCTCAAGCTCACCACTGCAAAAAATTCAAATCCCGATACGTTACGTCTCCGCTATGCCGCCGCTGCATGCTATGAAAAAATGCGGGATCTCGACCGAGCCATCGAACAATGGGAAGCTATTCACACCACAACGCCGGGGTACAAAGATGTTGCGGATAAACTTAATCAATACCGTGATCTCCGCTCAAATGATTACATGAAAGAATATCTCACCGTCAGTGCGGAATCGTTCCTTAAACTCTGTAAAGCGGTAACCGAACAGGCATTTGCGCTTTCCGTTCAGTCTCAAAAAGAGATAAAACAAGGCTGTGCCATTATCGCTTTGGAAGATAATTCCGAAAAATGGATGAATGTGCGCAAGCAACCTAAACTCTTTATCTATTCGCGGGACAGCGACATTATCGGTGATTCGTTTTTGCGCTCGCTGCATGAGCAGATGAAAACTCAAGGGCTGGTGCGGGTTGTAGTCATTACCTCAAGCGGTTTTTCACGGTCTGCATTAAGCTTTGCAGAAAATCGACCGTTTGAATTAATCGATAAGGACAAACTGGAGTCGATGCTAAAAAAAATAAAAGGCATATAGAATGAAGATTCTTTGCGTTTCCGACCAAATCGATCCGCTTATTTACAGCGTCAATATCAAAGAGCGGTACCAAGATGTCGATCTTGTGATTTCGGCCGGTGATTTACCGATGGAGTATTTGGAATTTATCGTTTCATCGTTGAATAAACCGCTTTTCTTTGTATTCGGAAACCATAATCTAAACGCATTGCCGTATTATCATAAAAACCTAAGAGCCAATGTTTCTTTGCAATCCATTGCGGAGAAGCGGACCGAAGGGTACGGTTCCACCTACCTCGGTTTTACCACTCGTCGAGAAGGCGGTTTGTTGTTTGCAGGTGTTTCGGGATGTATCCGATACAACAGCGATATCGGACAATACACGGAACGTCAAATGAAGATGCAGCTGCTCGCGATGGTGCCGCGCCTTATTTATAACAAGTTGCGCTACGGGCGGTATTTAGATGTTTTTATCGCTCATGCGGCACCGTTCGGTATCCACGACCGCCCCGATCCGTGCCATACCGGTTTTAAGTGCTTTTTATGGTTCATAAAGAAGTTTAAACCGCGTTATTTTTTGCATGGACATATTCACCTTTACGACCTACAGGCGCCGCGGGTAACCGTCTACGAAAACACAACGGTTATCAATGTATTCAGCAATTACCTTCTAGAATTTGACACTGCGCAATCTGCAGAATCGTCCAATTGATAGCGATCCAATAACTTTTATTCTTCATGTTAAAAATCTAAATATATATGTATAAAACGATACAAGGAGTATTTTTATGATAGATAACAAAACCGTACTTTCCCGTAAAAAACTTTTCAACGAAACAGGTGATATCGAAGTTCATTTACGGAAGATGATCGGCGGAAACACCACCAACCTCAACGACTTTAACAATATGAAGTATACATGGGCAAGCGAGTGGTACAGGCAGGCGATGAATAATTTTTGGATACCGGAAGAAATCAATATGAACACCGATGTGCAGGATTACCGTAAGCTGAGCCCCGCAGAAAAAACCGCATACGATAAAATTTTGTCATTCCTCATTTTTTTGGATAGTATTCAAACCGCCAACCTGCCGAATGTCGGGCAGTACATCACCGCAAACGAGGTGAACCTCTGTCTTACCATTCAGGCATTTCAGGAGGCGGTACACTCGCAGAGCTACAGCTACATGCTTGACACCATCTGCTCTCCCGATGAGCGGACGGCAATCCTTTATCAATGGAAGAATGATGAGCATTTGCTCAAGCGGAACAAGTTTATCGGAGATTTATACAATGAATTTCAGGATGACAAGAGCGCCCTTGCCTTGCTCAAAGTTGCCGTCGCCAATTATATTCTGGAAGGGGTGTATTTTTATTCGGGCTTTATGTTCTTTTATAACCTCGGGCGCAACAACAAAATGCCCGGCTCCGTACAGGAAATTCGCTACATTAACCGCGACGAAAACACCCACTTGTGGCTGTTTCGCTCGATTATCCATGAACTGCAAAAAGAAGAGCCGCAGCTGTTCACGTCGGAAAACAACGAGCTGTTCCGCAGTATGATTCGCGAAGGCTGCGAGC
>CAUPUT010000041.1:0-9743 GCA_963514615.1 uncultured Treponema sp. | reverse complement strand
CCCTCAGGGGGGGGAGTTGAGACTGGTAGCCCCTGCAGCATTCTGACAACTTACAAAGAATCCGATGACGGATCCCAATAAAACAGCAGCGGTAATCGCTTTGAATACGTTTTTGTACATATTAAGAACCTCTTAGTTACGGAAGATATAGTATCTTCCTCATTTAAAAATATTATAAGGCATCTTCTAAAAATGCGGTTTGCTTTTGGAGATGACCTTTTTTTCTTACTACGAGCTGCAGCTGATTGAGTACGAAAAATTATGAATGGATAATAGAGCGTTCTTTTCTGAAAGTCAAGACTGTAAGCGATGGTTTACAGGGATTCCGCATTATAAGCTTTTGCAGATACAATTCAGTGAAACTACTGCTATACGTGACAAAAAACAAAGCTTTTAATCGTAAAAATGGCTTTATATCTTCAAGTATATAGCTGTTTCTATGATTTAGAACATAGATTTCATGGGGGAAAATTTATAATGCGGAATCCGAAAAAATAAGGAAAGTATAGAAGAACTTTCCGATGAGGTACGCCAGTTTAAGGTTGGTTCCGACAATTAAAAAATGCATACCTCGGCTGCTCTAAAAATCAAACCGAATTTTTAGAGCTATCCATCCTTATAGATTTTTAAACAGAACTACCATCTTTGGCAGTTCTGTTTAAGCAAAAGGTTTTTAGTTAGTCCCCATACTCATCGTCTCAGGCAGCGTACTGCCGCCGTCTATGACGATTTGTGCTCCGGTAATATAACTTGCCTCATCGCTGCCCAAAAAGGCGGTCAGTTCGCCGACTTCTATCGGCTGCGCAAGTCGCTTCATCGGTACGCCGAGGGCTATACCGCGAATCGCTTTTTCAGGATCGGCGGGGTTCGATTCGGCGGCCATACCTTCCACCATGGGGGTGCGCGCATAGCCAAGCTGAGTACAGTTCACCCGAATGTTCCGTGCGGCGTACTCTACCGCCAAACATTTCGTTAAACCGACCAGCGCCGCTTTTGTTGTGGCATAGGCAGCTTCTCCTGCATCCGCAACAATGTCGCCGGTAACCGATGAGGCGATGACGATACTGCCGCCGTGCTGCTGCAACATATATGGAATAACTGCTTTACAGGTATTCCACGCACCTTTAATATTCACATTGATATGAAAATCAAACATCTCATCGGTCATCTGCTCGAAGGGCGCCAACTGACACACCCCTGCGTTGCAGCAAGCGATATGCACTGCACCGAATGTATCCACAGTCTTTTTAACGGCGGCTTCTACCTGTTCTCTGTTAGAAACATCTGCAATTGCTGTAATAATCTGTGCATTATACTGCTTGCGCAGCCGCTCCGCCGTTTCTTCAACCCGTTCGGAGCGGTTTATCATACAAATCTTTGCACCGTGCTTCACAAATGCTTCTGCAATACCGGCGCCCAGTCCTACCGCCGCACCGGTAATAACGGCTACTTTACCGTCCAATTTTCCCATCTTACACCTCTCTTAAAACTATTCGGTTTTATTATACCGTTTTACCTTTTTGGTTGTAGTCATTTCGAGTGGTTTGTCCAATATCGTTGTTTTGGTTATTCGCTGATAGGGCAGCAGTTCTTTGTTCACGATTTCTACAATCGCTGCCATCCTTTTATATGCGGCGCTGTCGCCAGCCGGTGTGCCTCGGTCAAGGTTCAGTGTTTTATACAGTTCATCGGTAGGGTATATCAGCACTTCAATTTCTTCGCTGGTTAAATCATTTTCAGGGTGGTAACCCATTACGGTTATCTGTTCGATATCGTTATAGTACATCTGGAAAGCATTTTCTATTTCTTCGGGGTATACATTCTTACCGCCGGAGGTAACGATGAGGTTTTTTGCGCGTCCGCAGAGATACAGATATTTTTCATCGTCGAGCCATCCTATATCGCCGGTGCGGAACCACCCGTCTTCGGATAAAACAGCTGCAGTTTCTTCCGGCATATTGTAATAACCCTGCATAATCATCGGCCCTTTTGCGCAGATTTCTCCGCGTCCGTTTTCATCCGGATCAAGGATTTTCATTTCCATGTAGGGATGGAAGTAACTTCCGACACTTTCGATTTTAAAGTGCTCTTTCGGGTTCAGCGCAATAATGGGTGATGTTTCGGTCAGACCGTATCCTTGTACAAAATCGATACCGAATTCGTTATACGCTCTGAATACTTCTTTTGAAAGAGGCCCGCCGCCTGAAATTGCAATACGGAGTGTGGTGAGATTTGCCTTTTCCAATACGCTCTTAAAAAGCGTTTTACCGATATTTTTCCCTGTTGTCTTTTTAATGAGGTACGAAACTCCCATCAGAAATCGGATGATGCCGTATACAAAAACGCCTTTGCTGCGTACTCCTTTCATAATACCGGCAAGCAGCTTGTTAAACAGAAGCGGTACACCGAGAAGCATTGTAATTTTGCCTTCTTTTAACTCACGCAGCATACGGGATACTACTAAAGATTTTCCGAATACGATTTCCGCACCGACGGAAATCGCTTCGATAAAGACAGCGACCATAGTATAGGAGTGATGGATTGGTAATAGCGCATAAAAAATATCGCTTTCGAATATCTTCAGGTGCGATTGAGCAATGTAACAGTCGGAAACAATGTTCCGGTGAGACAACATAACCCCCTTGGGATTACCCATCGTACCGGAGGTGAACAAAATTGCCGCCGTATCCGTTTCGCGTAACGGAAAATAGGTTGCAAGCGGTTCCGCTTGTAAATTGTATACATAGCGATCTGCATGATTACCGTTTAAAGAATAGACTTCGCCGATAAAAGATTGCGATTTTGACTCTTCCAGAAAATAATCATATTTTTCTTCATCAACAAAGAAAAAGAGTGGTTTTGCCGTTTTTAAAAGAGACGCGATTTCATATGTATGTAAACCGTAATCGATCGGAATAATAGTACCGCCGGCATACAGTGCCGCCAAATAGACAATTGCCCATTCCGAAGAGTTTTTACCGGAAACGGCAATGTGCGTCCCTTTTTTAAGTCCGTGAGCAGTCAGCCATCCTGCTAATTTTTTAATTGCTGCGAGCGTTTCACGATACGTAAGCGTGATTCGATCCGGCTCAAAGACCGTTAAACAGTTTCTATCAGGAAAACGTTCTGTAGTAATTTCAAACATTTCCGGTAGTGTCGGCCATTCTCCGGTGAATTTCTTTCCCCGCCACGCATCAAGGAATGCCCACGGCCGTTTTGACATTTCGTTCATATCAATAAGCTCCTTTATCATCATAATTTTAATTTTTGCTTACCTATTTTGGGGCGCCTCTAAAACTAAGGGTAGATTTGTTTTGTAGTCCTCAGAATAGAAGTACCTTTTAAAATTGCAATTTTTTCTTATTTTTAGTATAACTATTTTAGATGATTTGGAAAGGTATACGAACTCTTTTTTATTTATTTTTTATGCTGTTATCGATACAGTTCCTTTTTGCCGCGCCGACGTCGAACGTTTCCCAGCGAATTGCTTTTGTCAATAATGCTCTGAGTTATTTGGGGACACCTTATCGTTACGGCGGATGCTCCGCTAAGGGAATGGATTGTTCGGGCTTTGTCTATCGTACCGGAATCGATGTTCTGGCATTGCAGATGCCTCGTCGTTCGGATGCTCTTGCCGAATATGCAAAAAGAATAACGGACGAAGAAATTCAACCCGGCGATTTGCTTTTCTTTAATACCGCGGGCGGTATTTCCCATGTTGGGATTTATATCGGTGCAGGAAAATTTATCCATTCGGCATCGGACGGTCCCCATATCGGTGTTATTATTTCAAGCATTCAAGAGTCGTACTGGAAAAAGACATATCGCTTTGCAGGCAGCATTATGAAACCGGAGGAAATTTTCCTTGCCGAGTCAAAGATTCCGTTTTTTTCACGGACTCCCGATAATTGCAGGATTCATCCTGATATCCGTGCCAACGCATCAGGTTCATTTTTGAATCCCCCGCAGAATAAGTGAGGCTGTGGCTTTTGAAAATAACTTTTTCGTAAGCCTTAGGCATATTTTCAAAAAGAAAGGAAGTATTATTATGAAACTATTATTTCGCACATTATGCTGTCTCGCTGCGGTTTGCATTACAGCGGCATGTTCTTCCGCTGCCCATATCGTTATACGGGATAATGCGGATTACGGCCTCACCGCGGAATTTATACCGAGCAGTTTGTTGGAAAAGAATATCACGCATTTACTGAAACAGAAGACTGAGCAGACTGACGGGCAATCCGTATTTAATGGTCAAGAGCTGAAAGAAGCGTTTACAAAAGAAGGTATCAGCGTTCAAGATATTACACTGCAAGGCGCACTGGGATTACGCCTTGCATGTACCGTGCCGCATAATCATGAACTGCTTAAGGATGTTATCGCTTATGATAAAAAAGGACGAAAAGCGGTATTGCGTATTTCTCCCGAAAATATCGCATCGTTTTTGGAGATACTGCCGCAAGAAAGCAGGGATTTTATCGATATGCTGATGGCGCCGCTGTTTACCGGTGATGCAATACCGCCTGCGGAATATGAAGAACTGATCGGCGCCGCTTACGGAAAAAAGCTTGTAGCCGAACTCCGCAGTGCCGAATTTACGTTAATCGTCGATGTTCCGTATAAGGTACAAACGGCGCGCATCAGTCCCGTCGGAACGGTTACCGTACAGACAAAGACGGAAAAGACATCCCGCACTTCGATCCGTATTCCGCTCCTTGAGCTATTGTGTACGGTCGGTACGATAGAGGCGCAGCTGCAGTAAAGGCTTTGCGCAGCCGTTCACAATCGAGCTTTTGTCCGATTATCACGGCTTTTGCTTCGGGCATCGGGTCGCAAACGGCAACGGTGTATTGTTTATCGACAATATCGAATTTTGTCCATTGTCCGCCGATAGACACAAATCCTTTTGCGCGGTAGACAGCGCCGAAGTATCCGCGCAAAAGGGCAATCAGCAGCTCCAAAAGCTCGTTAACGGTATCGACGGCGATACCGGCAATACTGATATTTTCCAAATCAGGCGCGTGGTCTTTTTCGGGAAGTACTATGGTGCGCTGTTTATTCAGCGGAGTTTGCAGCAGTCGGTACCACCATTCCTCAGGTTGATTTTGATACGGGGTATTGAGGATTTCCGCATCAGGATTCACTGCGCGGAGTATTGCGGTAATACGGTCTAATTCTTCGGCAGAAGTGTTTTCTATTTTAGAAAGAAGGATACGCGGCGTATTTTTCAGCTGGTCGGCGTAGATGTCGCCGAACTCTTTTAGATAATGTTCTACGCAGTGTACGTCCGCGACGGTTACCGGTTCAAGGAGCTGTATGCGGTCATATTCGATTTTACCGATATTGTTCAGCACCGCGCTGAGTAAACCGACACCGGTCGGCTCCACGATGAGATATTCGGGAGCCAACGTATTTGCAATTGTCAATATGGAAGAAGCAAAATCGGATTTGAGCGAACAGCAGATGCAGCCTTCGGTCAACTCCCACACCTTTAATCGGTCTCGCTTCAAAAGGGCTCCGTCGATTCCCGCTTCACCGTACTCGTTTTCCATAACGGCAAAGTCTATGCCTGTTTTTTGGGAAAGCGCTTGAATAAAGGTTGTTTTACCGGCTCCTAAAAAGCCCGAAATCACAAAAATCTTCATAGAACAAAATATATACCGCCGCTCAATCCATAACCGAATCAAGCGGCGACGTTTTTAAAATCAATAACCCCGACGCTTGCGTCGGGGCACAGTGCTTAAGGTATTGCACTGTATGTTCGATCCGGCACGGATGCCGGTGGTTCCAAACAGAAACGAGTTTTTTGCTTTGTAAAAAACTCGCAGTCAAAAATGTACAAGGATGTATATTTTTGACGAGGCGGTTGCAATCGGTTTAGATGATAACCACCGGTTTAATCAGATCGGCCGGTTTATCCTTCATTAAATAGAGTGCTTTTTCGACATTCTCAAAGCCCTTGAAGGTATGGGTGATGAGCTTTGACAGGTCAAGCTTACCGACTGCAACGAGGCTGCTCAGTTTTTCCATGCGGAGGCGTCCGCCGGGCATTAACCCGCCGTTGATTTGCTTGTGTCCCATTCCGACACCCCATTCCACGCGCGGAATTTTGATGGAAACACCTGAGCCGAGATAATTGACGTTTCCGATTTTGCCGCCGGCTTTTAACGCTTTAACGGCTTCGTCAAAGGTATCGACGGTACCGCCTGCGATAATAACCTTGTCTACACCTTTACCGTGGGTAAGGTCGAGCACTTGCTTATCGATGGGGCCGTTCTTGTAGCTGATAATATCGGTTGCACCGTAGAACTTTGCCGCTGCAATACAGGCGGGGCGGGTACCTACCGCATAAATCTTTGAAGCGCCGCGCAATTCAGCTCCTGCAACGGACATTAACCCGACCGGGCCGATACCGATTACCAGAACCGAATCTCCGTACTGAACATCGGCAAGCTCTGCGCCGTGGAAGCCGGTGGGCACCATGTCGGACAGCATCGGTGCATGTTCGATTTTTACTCCATCCGGAATATGCGCAAGGTTTCCGTCAGCATCGTTGACGTGGAAGTACTCGCCGAATACACCGTCTTTAAAGTTCGAAAACTTCCAACCGGCAAGCATACCGCCTGAGTGCATCGAATACCCGGCCTGTGCTTCCAACGAATTCCAATCGGGGGTAATCGCAGGAACCAAAACTTTGTCGCCCGGTTTAAAATCTTTTACTAAAGAACCGACTTCGACAACTTCACCGCAGCCTTCGTGTCCTAAAATCATATTATGCCGGTCGCCGATTGCTCCCTCCCATACGGTATGTACGTCGGACGTACACGGAGCAAGCGCTAACGGCTTACAAATCGCATCGAGCGGGCCGCAGGCGGGGCGTTCTTTTTCGATCCATCCCGTTTCACCCAATTTAAGCATCGCGAAACCTTTCATAACTGTCCTCCTATAGAGTAAAAGATATATTATTATATATAAAAATATAAAAATATACAAGGGATTAAATCGGATATACCCCGCGAGCTCCGGTTGCTTCAAAACTATCGGTACCCTCTAAAAATTATACCTAAGTTTTGAGAGGTTCCCAGTTATACGAGTTTCACATACCGTGTGGCACGGCCTTTATCGATTTGGCGGATTTTTTTTGTGTCTTGCAACTCTTTAAGCGCCCGTTCTACTGTCCGCTGCGATATACCGGGACATAGAATTATAATATCCCGTTTAGAAAGCGGTTCCAATGATTTTGTAATCACCGATAATACCCTTTCAGCTGAACTCCGTTTTTTTTCCGCAATCAATCGGAATCGCTCATCGCATTGGGTATACGCTTTTAATAAAATGCCAAGCATATAGACGATAAACGGCGCCGCATTATTTTCTCCATCATACCATTTTTCGCTGGATTCTCGTAGACTGCTGTAATATGATTCTTTACTTTCTTCTATCAGCATTTCAATACTGATATACCTACCGACAAAATATTCATGTTTATACAATAAAAGGAGCGTCAGAAGCCTACTCATTCTTCCGTTGCCGTCTTCAAACGGGTGAATACACAAAAAGTCGTGGATCACCGTAGGTATCACCAACAGCGGAGGTATCTGTGCTTCCATCGCTCTATTATAGGTACCGATCATTTCGTCAAAATACCGTTCGGTTTCAAACGCGTTTACCGGTTGGAACCTGACTTTTTTATTTCCGGTACGGTCTACTTCTACAATCGCATTATCCCCTGCTTTAAACCGCCCCTTATAGTTCACCGCCGAGTAAGAATACAGCCGGTTATGCAAGGTTAAAATATCGTTTTTACTGAATGTGATGTAGGGATAGTTTTCGTGAATCATATCCAATACATACCGATAGCCTGCTATTTCTTCTTCGTTTCGATTTTTAGGTTCAGTCTTTTTTTTCATTAATTCCTGCAATCGGGCATCATTGGTATAAATCCCTTCGATGGCATTGGAAGATTTGGCGCTCTGTATTTTTGCGACGTCGATCATGCCTTCCAGAATATCGGGATAGTTTTCTACATAAAACGTTTGTCGCCCTTTGTACTCATGAATCTGCGCAATCGTATGATACATACTTACCGGTAAGGATAATTCCATTAATGGGCTATAATCAAATTTTCTCATGCCGAAGCCTCTTTTCACCGCCATTTTACCTAATTTGGCGTAGATAAGTCAATGATGGCGAGAAAAATCACCGCCATTTTACCTAATTTGGCGTAGATAAGTCAATGGTGGCGAGAAAAATCACCGCCGTTTTGCCTGATTTGGCGTAGATAAGTCTCCAGTTGCGAGAAAATTACGACAGGTATAATTTCGCCCTTTTATAATTCGATTACCCGTGTTATAATTTTTGAAAAGGGGTATTACCGTGCGAATATTAATGATAACAAGTGAAGCAGTGCCTTTTGCAAAAACAGGTGGTTTAGCGGATGTTGTTTCCGCTTTATCATACTCATTAAAAAAGCTCGGGCATGATGTTAGAATCGTTATGCCGCGTTATTATAGAATTAATAAAAAAACTTTAACGTCTATTCCGGGCGCAATGGGTGTTACTATCGGCAGTAGAGAATATTGGACGGAGGTATTTGAATCAACGCTTCCGGATTCCGATATACCGGTGTATTTTATTGATCATGAAGAAAGTTTCGGCCGGGACGGATTGTACGGTTCGCCTTTTGAGCCTGACTTTAACGACAACCCTAAACGGTTTTCGATATTGAGCCATGCAGCCTTCCAACTTTGCAGAAAGCAACATTGGATTCCGGATTTGATGCATGCCCATGACTGGCAGACGGCGCTGGTTCCCGTACTGTTAAAATTCAACACACAGTATCTCGATTTTCAAGAAACGGCGAGTGTTTTTACCGTACATAATATCGGTTATCAGGGGATTTACAATAAAGCAAATTATGTAGATACGGGACTTGATTGGATGTATTTTTATTCAGCCGGTTTTGAGGACTGGGACAGAATGAATTTCCTAAAAGCAGGTTTGCTTTCTGCAGACCGGCTGACAACCGTTTCGCCCACTTATGCGCAGGAAATTCAGAGTGCCGAATACGGCTTTCGGATGGATGGTATTCTCCGATTCCGCAAAGAGGCTTTAACCGGCATTTTGAACGGTGTCGATACTTCCATGTGGAATCCCAAAACAGATAAACAGATTCCCTTCAGTTATACTTCCCGCTCTCTTGCAAAAAAAGCGAAGAATAAAGAAGCATTACAAAAGTATATGGGACTCCCTCAGGATGAAAAAGTTCCGGTGTTCGGCATGATAACACGGCTGACCGATCAAAAAGGTATTGCGGAGTTATTCGGGCCGGCTTATGGCGCCGCATTCAAAATGTGTACCGATATCAATTTACAGCTGATTGTTCTTGGATCCGGTGACCGATGGTGCGAAGATGAATTGTTGACGCTTTCAAAACGGCTGCCTAATCTTCGTGTATACATCGGGTATGATGAAAAGTTGAGCCATTGGATTGAGGCCGGGAGCGATTTCTTTTTGATGCCGTCGCGATATGAACCGTGCGGGCTTAATCAAATGTATTCGCTGCTATACGGAACATTGCCTATTGTGCGCAATACCGGCGGACTTGCAGACACGGTAGAAAACTATGACGAAAAAACAGGAAAGGGTACCGGTTTTGTACTGAATTTACTTACGCCTGAAAGTATTTATAATACCGTTAATTGGGCGGTAAACGCGTGGTTTAAGCATCCCGAACACATCGT